>CAIMNS010000214.1 GCA_903842945.1 uncultured Burkholderiales bacterium | reverse complement strand
GTGGGGAATGTGTGTGTAGATCTCGCTTGAGCGCAGGTACACGGCAAACATTTCGCCTCCCATGTAATTTCTTTTGACGCCGGTTTCACCTGTGTAGGGTATCCCCAATTGATGGCGAATGGTGCTTCGCGGTCCGTCTGCACCCACCAAATATTTGCACTTGAAGGCTTCAGTGGCCCCCGTGCGCCCGTCTGAACACGGTGCGGCATGGACGATCACATGATCGGAATGGTTTTCAAAGTTCAGGACCTTCCAGCCAAACCTGATGTCGTTCAAGGCGTGTTGGGCGGCGTGTTTTTTAAGGACAGTTTCAACAAACTTTTGAGATACACGGTGTGGCAACTCCGCCGCACTCCAAGAGCCTTTGAGTGTTTTGATTTGTTCCACGGCTTGTGCCGCCGTGGGCAAGGAGAGTCGCGCCAATTCATGGGTTGATAGCCTGGTGAAATAAGCAATGTCTGTGGGATGATCCCTTGGTAAGCCCAAAGCCCGTATCTCTTGAGCAAACCCCAGTCTCCTGAAGTGCTCCATGGTTCTGGCTTGCGTGGCATTGGCTTGTGGATTGAAGGCCGTGGAGGGTTTCAAGTCCAAAAGAAGACAAGACACGCCTTTGCGACCCAGTTCGCTGGCCAAAATAAGGCCACTTGGCCCGCCTCCAGCAATGATGACGTCAAATTCTGTCATGATCCGAATTTAAGATGGGTGGTAAAGATAAGAGGGATGAATTCTCTCATGTCTTGGATCTATTAAGGGTAACTCAGTTGAACTTATTGGAAAATCGGTTGTAACATCTGGGGTTTGTTCAAGTCGCAGCTCTTTGCGCGGTGTCGTGCGCTCCTAAGGCTTGGGCTTATATTTTTTTATTCAATGGAAAAGGCAGTGATCAAGATGGATTCGAATTTGGTTCAACAGTTAAAGATTCGGCAGTTGGTTGAGAATTGGGCGGTGTGGAGAGATGCTGGCGACTGGGATCGGTTCAGAACGGTTTGGCATGCCGATGGCGTGATGATGGCGACATGGTTTCAAGGGCATTTTGAAGAGTTCATCAAAGTCACGATCGAAGGTTGGAACAAGGGCGTGAGTATTTTGCATTTTTTGGGAGGCACCTCCATCGAAATCCAGGGCACGCGAGCCATTTCGCAAACGAAAATGACCATTTCTCAACGAGGCTTGGTGCAAGATGTTTTATGTGATGTGGTTTGCACGGGTCGCTTTTATGATTTCTTTGAAGAGCGAGATGGGCAGTGGGGCTTGGTGCATCGTCAGCCGATTTACGAAAAAGACCGCATCGATCCCGTCGACCCCAGTGCCAAATTGGTCTTGGACACTCAAGCCTTGCTGACTTACCCTGAGGGCTATCGTCATTTGGCCTACATCCAAACGAACATTGGCTACACCGTGAAGATGGACATGCCCATGCTCAAAGGGGAGGTGGTCCAATCTCTTTATAAGCAAGGTGCTGATTGGTTGGCAGGAAAACCCCTGGTGCGTTGAGTTTTTATTCGCACCTACAACTTCAAAGTCATTCGCAGAAAGCCTCAGCATGGACAAAAGACAGCTCTTAAAAACTCTGGCACTCAGCAACGCTGCTGCCTTGCTGGCCCTTTCAAGCCTCAACGTTGGCGCTCAAAGTGCGGAGACTTTTCCCTCCAAGGCGGTTCGAGTGGTGGTGCCGCAACCAGCGGGCGGGGGCTTTGATTTTGTTGCCCGCGTGTTGGCCGACAAAATGGCGCAGCGTTTCACCCATGGTGTGGTGGTCGAGAACAGAACCGGTTCAGGCACATTGGTGGGAACAGATCTGGCCGCCAAAGCACCGCCCGATGGCTACACCTTGCTCTTGGGCTCGGTCTCCAACATGGTCCTCAATGCAGGGCTGTACAAGAATTTGTCTTATGACCCGGTTCGTGACTTTGAGCCTTTGGGTTTGGCCGTGGGCTACAGCTACACCTTGGTGGCCAGAAAAGATGCGCCTCAAAAAACCCTCTTGGATTGGATCGAGTTGGCCCGTGCCAAACCAGGACAAGTGACCTATGCCTCTGCGGGCAATGGCTCGGGTCAACATGTCTTGGCTGCCGCGTTGTGGCAATTGGCTGGCGTGCAACTCACCCATGTCCCCTACAAAGGGGCACAAGCGGCCTACACCGATGTGATGGGTTCGAGGGTTGATTTGTTTTTTGATCTTTCATCGACGGCTCGCGTTCACGTGGACTCCGGTCAATTGAAGGCCGTTGCTGTCTCAGGTCCGCAACGTCTAGGCATGCATCCCCAGGTGCCCACTTTAAAAGAAAGTGGAGTTTCCAATTTGGAGCTTGAATCTTGGTTTGGCTTGTTTGTCTCAGCCAAGACACCCGCTAAAGAGCTGGCTGTTTTAAAAGCCAGCGTCTTGGAGGCCATGGCGGCGCCTGAAATCAAGGAGCGCTTTGAAAAGCAGGGTGGTCGATTTTTAGGTCTGGGTGCAGACGACAGCAAGTCCCTTTTAAAAAGAGATCTGGCCCGTTGGGTGCCTTTGATTCAATCCCTTGGCATTCAGCCTGAGTAAGGTCCTTGCCAATGATCAAACATATCGTCATGTGGGATATTTTGGGTGAGCGACCCCAAGAGAAAAAGATCAATATCGAAAAGGTCAAGACGGCCTTTGAATCGCTAAAGGGTAAAATACCTGGCTTGGTGCATTTGGAGGTGGGCGTGGATCACAGCCAAATTGACTATGCGTGTGATGTGGTTTTGTACACTGAATTCAAGACCCAAGCGGATTTGGATGCGTATGCCATTGACCCAGAGCATTTGAAGGTGAGAGATGCCTTGAATGGTTTGCGGGTGGCTCGGCATCAAGTGGATTATGTTGTTTAATTTATTTAAAGGAAAATCAGTATGACGATCGATCAAAATGCAATGAATGCACTTTTCAATGAGGCGAGAACCGCCAATGGATTCATCGATAAGGCGGTGCCCACCGAGTTGTTGCACAAAGTCTATGACCTGGCCAAAATGGGCTCGACCTCCATGAATTGTCAGCCTGCACGTTATATTTTCTTGACAACACCTGCAGCCAAAGAGCGTGTGTTGCCTGCCATGAGTCCTGGCAATTTGGACAAGACCAAAGGTGCGCCAGTCACCGTGATCATTGCCACTGACAACCAGTTCTATGAAAACATGCCCAAAGTGTTCCCCAACAAGCCCGATGCCAAAGAGATGTTTGCTGGCAATGCGGGTTTGGCCGCGGGGACAGCCACTAGAAATGGCACATTGGGAGGCGCTTATTTCATGATCGCGGCCAAAGCCCATGGCTTGGACTGTGGCCCGATGAGTGGTTTTGATGCAGCCAAGGTCAACCAAGAGTTCTTTCCCGATGGTCGCTTTTCGGTGAATTTCATTGTCAACTTGGGCTACATCGACGCTTCTAAATTGTTCCCACGCAATCCAAGATTGAGTTTTGACGAAGCTTGTCAAATTCTTTAAGCTGATATTTTGATCTCTTGGCCCGTGGTGGACCCCTGGTTTTACGGGGTGGCCATCCCTGCAGTCGTCATCTTGGGCATCAGCAAGAGTGGCTTTGGCTCAGGCCTAGGTTCGATTGCTGTGCCGCTGATTGCGATGGTGGTGAGTGTGCCAGCGGCTGCGGCCATTTTGATGCCCGTTTTGTTGGTGCTTGACCTCTTGAGCATCCATGCCTTTAGAAAAGATTTTGACAAAGAGCTTTTGAAGTGGTTGATCCCTTGGTCCATCTTTGGGGTGTTCTTGGGGTATTTGTCGTTTAAAACGCTTGATGCGAGGTGGGTGTCTGGCATCGTGGGTATTTGTACTTTGCTTTTTTTGGTGCAACGTATTTTTTTCCCCAAGTCTAAATTGTTTTCTTCTCCTGGCAAGCGAACTGGCATTTTGCTCACCATTACTTCAGGCTTTACGAGTTTCTTGGCTCATGCTGGAGGCCCGCCGATCAATGCCTACATGTTGCCCTTGAACTTGGCGCCCATGAGATTTGCCGCCACATTGGCGGTCCTTTTTACCTTTGTGAATTTGTCGAAATGGTTGCCGTATTCCTTGTTGGGACTGCTGGACACGCAAAACATGATGACGTCCTTGACGTTGCTGCCTTTCGCACCCATTGGCGTGTGGCTTGGTGTTCGATGGGCCAAGACCATGAAACCCGATTTGTTTTTTAAATTGGTCCATGTGGGGATGTTTTTGACGGGTTGCAAACTCATTTGGGATGCTTTTGGCGCTTGAGGTGTTCTTGCAAGCGTTGAATGCAAAGGGGTGTTTGAAGTGCAGCTTTTTGAGACTTTTGAATCGGTGATGGCCTTGGTGGGGCAAGAGGTGGCTCAAAGCGATTGGGTTCAAATCACCCAAGAGCGCATCGATGTGTTTGCAAATGCGACCGGGGATCACCAATGGATCCATTCAGATCCGATAAGAGCGTCCCATGGACCCTTCAAGACCACCAT
>CAIMNS010000213.1 GCA_903842945.1 uncultured Burkholderiales bacterium | reverse complement strand
GATGAGGCTGAACGAGTGTTTCAAACACAAGGCCTCAATGCGTTTCAGCAACACGAGCGGGAACTGGCGACTCAACCCATGAGCGCGGGTCCCTTCAAGCCCTTGCTGCAAGCGCTTCATCGCTTGCAGTCTGCTGGTACGAGTGAGATGAAGATCAGGACCGCTTTGGTGACCGCCAGAAGTGCGCCTGCGCATGAGCGCGCAATTCGCACCCTGATGAATTGGAACATCGAGGTGGATGAGGCCATGTTCTTAGGGGGCATGGACAAGGGCGGGTTTTTAAGAGAGTTTGAACCTGACTTCTTTTTTGATGACCAAACCGGACACATTGAATCGGCCTCTAAGCATGTGCCCTCCGGGCACGTGGTGAGCGGCCTCAAAAACGAGCCTTGAGTCAAAGACAACGAGCAAGAACGCCTTCAAAGCAGCCAACAAAAGTCTCATTCGAAAAAGACGTCATTCAAAAAGGGAGCCTTGCGCAGTGTTGTCTTGGCTTTTGCATGAGGAGGTGACTGCTTTTGACGTTGGAACCTTTGGCGCAGGGGCACTGATCAAGGCTGGCATTCTCGACCCCGTCAACAAGGCTTGCGCTTTCGAGTGACTGGCAACAAGCCATTCTTCAAACTGATCAACGTCAAGCACCAGGGGTGTTCTTTTTTCTTCTCCTGGCGCATGCATTTTGTTCATCACGGGATGCGCATCGGCATTCAAGGTCAACATTGAAAATGTTTCGATGCAGGCCTCTCCTTGTGTTCGGGTCCAACTCTCCCAAAGGCAGGCGACACCAAAGGGCGCTCCACTTGCGATATTTATGCGATGCCTCACGGCCTGGCCAGACACATAGCAAGGTTCAAAAAAATCATCGATCAACACCACGGCGAACCGTCTTTCCCGATAAGCCGCTTTGAAACTGGGTTTTTCTTCTACCGTTTCACATCTGGCGTTGTAGGTATGGCGGGCTATTTTTTCGTCTTTGGCCCAAGAAGGAATCAAACCAAAACGAGCAAGACTGATTTGATCTTCAATTTCTCCATGACGGGCCTTGAGAACTGGCGCTTCATACCCAGGATACACCTCCAAGGGATAGCCCTTGGGCAGTTTTTTATTGAGCTTGGCCTCAAACCACTCTCTGTGTTGGGTTGAAGAAAAGTTGGTGCACATCCAGTCTCCTTTGTCTGCTTATGGATGACCCAAGGGGTAGGTCATTTTTAGCAAATTATGCACGCCCAAAAACCCCATCTTGCGCTCTCCCGCTTCTCGGTAAAAACACTGGATCAGGCGCCTAAGAACACGAACGCTCCATCAGCGGCGTCAAGGCCTTCCTCAGTAATATCAAGCGTTCGATTGGTTTGGCTGTGCCACAAGTCTTACCCCCAACGCGGCACAAACACGACTCACGGTTTCAAACCTGGGCTCAGTACCTGGTCGTAGTGCTTTATACAGCGCCTCACGAGTAATCCCAGAGTCCTTAGCAACTTGTGTCATACCCCGCGCACGCGCAATGTCCCCCAGGGCTGCAGCCAGCAGGGAGGAGTCATTTTCTTCAATGACCGTCGTCAGGTATGCAGCGATGTCTTCCTCGTTGTTGAGATATTGCGCCGCATCAAACTCGGGAAGTTCGGATACTTTGATTTTTTTAGACATGCGTCAATCCTCCAATGATTTTGTCAATGCCATGACCTTGCGAATGTCAGATTGCTGCGTAGATTTGTCGCCGCCACCTAGCATGATGACGAGCGTTTGACCTCGCAGTACAAAGTACATTCGCCATCCAGAACCGAAGTGTTCACGCATTTCAAACACGCCATCGCCAACAGGTTCAACATCTCCTAAATTACCAAGACTAGCTTTTCGCAATCGCTTGACCAGACGTTGACGCGTCACGCTGTCTTTCAAGCTTTTGAGCCAGTCTGAGAACTAGGGAAGATATTTGATTGTTTAACTCACATCTTGATCGTAATCGATCGATTACAAATAGTCAAATAAAACCAGTGCGCCAACTTATTCCACGGTGACTGACTTTGCGAGGTTTCTTGGCTTGTCCACATCCGAACCCCTTGCCAACGCGGTATGGTAGGCGAGCAACTGCAAAGGAACCACATGCAAGATCGGGGACAACTCTCCATAATGCTCTGGCATTCGAATCACATTCAAACCCTCACTGGATGAAATATGGGTGTCTGCATCGGCCAACACATAAAGGACACCTCCTCTGGCTCTCACCTCTTGCATATTGCTTTTGAGTTTCTCAAGCAAGGTGTCGTTGGGGGCCACCGTCACGACCGGCATCGCATCGGTCACCAAGGCCAAGGGGCCGTGCTTTAATTCTCCCGCTGGATAAGCTTCGGCGTGGATATAGCTGATCTCTTTGAGCTTCAATGCCCCTTCTAGCGCGATCGGGTAATGAAGTCCTCGACCCAAGAACAAGGCGTTTTCTCTGACTTTGAACTCTTGTGCCCAAGCGATGATTTGCGGCTCCAAAGCCAAGACGGCTTGCAAGGCAGCTGGCAAATGCCTCATGGCATGCAAATGACGGGACTCCTCTTTTGCACTCAAATGCCCTTTTGTTTTGGCAATCACCAAGGTCAGCAAAAAGAGTGCGGCCAATTGTGTGGTGAACGCCTTGGTCGACGCGACACCCACCTCCACACCTGCTCTTGTGATGTAAGCAAGTGCACACTCTCTCACCATGGCCGATGTGGCCACATTGCAAATACTTAAAGTGTGCACCATCCCTAAACTTTGTGCATGCTTTAAAGCGGCCAAGGTGTCTGCAGTTTCTCCCGACTGTGAAATGCACACGACCAATGTCTTGGCATCTGGCACCGATTCTCGGTAACGGTATTCGCTTGCGATTTCAACTTGTGTAGGAATTTTGGCAATGCTCTCCAACCAATACTTGGCCGTGCTCGCACTGTAATAACTCGTGCCACAGGCCAACAAGAGGATTCGATCGATGTTTTGAAAAACCGTCCTGGCAAGAGGCCTGGCGCTCTTGGGTTCCAAGTCTGCGACATCAAACAACTCAGGCACGATGCCCTGCACGCCTTCAAGCGTGTCGGAGATGGCTTGGGGTTGCTCGAAAATTTCCTTTTGCATGTAGTGTTGGTAGGGACCCAACTGCGCAGCCTGACCAAACACCGGCAAGGGCCTTAAAACGCGTGTGATGCGCCCACCGACCGCACTCACCACCTGGAAACTGTCAAGGCGAACATCGATGGTGTCACCCTCTTCTAAAAACACAAACTCATCGACCACGCCCGCCAGTGCCATCGCGTCACTGGCCAAATAATGACCACTGGACTCTTTTTTACGACTGACCCCAAAAACAAGGGGTGAGCCCGCTCTTGCACCCACCAGTCGATCGGGCTCCAAATTGCAAATCACCGCCAAGGCATACGCCCCCTTCAATTGCCTGAGGGCCTGATGAAAGGCTTGGTACAAGTCCCCTTGGTACAAGGAGTGAATCAAGTGTGCAATCACCTCCGTATCGGTTTGACTCTCAAACACATAGCCTTTGATCTTGAGATCGTCTCTCAAGGCCTCAAAGTTCTCGATGATGCCGTTGTGCACCAAGCCAATTTGAAGCTTCCCCTTCACACTGAAATGGGGATGGGCATTGTCCACATGAGGAGCGCCATGCGTGGCCCACCGGGTGTGCGCAATCCCGAGGAGCCCCTCCAATCCATTGCCAGGCTGGGTGGGAAACACCTGTTCGGCCAACTCACTGACCCTTGACGTGCTTCTGGCTCTTTGCAGGCCGACCACCTGTTCAAGTTGCGCCTTGGTCGAGAACACCGCAATCCCACACGAGTCGTACCCTCGGTACTCCAAGCGGGCCAAGCCTTGAACCAACACAGGGACCAAATTTTTCGCCGATACTCCGGCCACGATTCCACACATGTCTCAACTCCTCACGCGTTCAAAGGCCATCATTTTTTTTACTTTTCTTCACCGGTCGCACCCAATTCATGATGCTCACCGCTTTGGCCCTGACCACGGTCAATGCCCCTTCAGGCGTGTCTTTGGTGATGGTCGAGCCCGCTCCAATCGTGCCACCCGCCCCGATCGTGACAGGAGCTACCAACACGCTGTTGGAGCCCACATGAACATCCGCCTCAATTCGCGTATGGTGCTTGTTGGCGCCATCGTAATTGGCCGTGATGCTGCCCGCACCGTAGTTGACCCGTTCGCCCAAGGACGCGTCGCCAATGTAGGCCAAATGGTTGGCCTTGGCGCCAGCGGCCAAGCTGGCATTTTTGATTTCCACGAAGTTGCCCACATGGACCTCACGACCGAGTTTTGCGCCAGGCCTGAGTCTTGTAAAGGGACCCACCTGTGCCAACTCGCCCACCTCAACCAGTGTGCTGTCTTGCAGGGCATCCCCCTCGATGTGCGTGAACGCCTTGATGTGCGCACCAGCCTTGATCCTGGCGTGAGCGATCACACAGTTGGGCTCGATGCGAACGCCAGACTCCAAGATCACTTTGCCCACAAAGACACAGTTGACATCAATTTCAACATCGGCGGCACACACCAACTCTCCTCGAACATCAATGCGCGCAGGATCTCGCAACCGAACACCACTGAGCATCAAACTGCGCGCCAACTGCGCCTGATAGGCTCGTTCCATCTGCGCCAACTGCACCGCATCGTTCACCCCACTGACCTCAAGTTCATTTCTCGTGATGTAGCTTTGAATGGGTTGCGCATCCTCGTGGGCCATTTTGACCAAGTCGGTCAAGTAATACTCGTTTTGCGCATTGTTGGGCTCTAGCCTCTTGAGCCAAGGCTTTAAAAGACGATTGGGCACCACCATCACGCCTGAATAAATTTCTTTGATACCACGCTCATCGGCGCTGGCATCCTTTTCTTCGACAATGGCTTGGATGCCACCCAAAGGGTTTTGCGCGTTCTTGCCACCGCGAACAATTCGCCCATAGCCGTAGGGCTCGTCTTTGTACAAATTCAAAAGGGTCAAACAGTGCCCCTCAGAGGCAGCCAGCAACAGCTCCAAGGTCTCTCGCTGGATCAAAGGCACATCGCCCGACAACACCAAGGTCAGGCCCTCATCGGGCAAATGCGGTGCAGCCGTTTGAAGCGCGTGCCCGGTTCCAAGTTGTGGCTCTTGCAAGGCAAAACGAAGACCCGACACGCGAGACAACGCAGCTTGAACCTCTTGGGCACCGTGACCGACCACCACCACTTTGTTTCTGGCACCCAAGGACTCGGCCATGTGAATCACATGTTCAATCAACGTCTGCCCACCCAAGGTGTGCAAAACCTTTGGCGTACGGCTTTTCATGCGCGTGCCCTTGCCGCCTGCCATAATCACCACATCCAATTGGCTCTCTAAGGTGTGTGCCTGACTCAGTTGCATGACTTGTGTACTTTTTTCATCGTCTTTTTTTCAACAGTCAACGTTTTAAACATGACCTTCACTTATGTCTATTATCAATGCTAGCGCACCCTCAACATCCGAGAAACCCATGAATTATGCCCGCAAAGCGGGCTTGGCTTTGGTTTGCGTGCTCTTACTGGGGTCTTGCAGCGTTTTAGAGTCTTTGTATGAAAACAGCCCCCAACTCGTGTTTTGGTGGCTTGACAGCTACGTGGACTTCAGAGATGAGCAAACCCCTGTGGTCAAAGAGGAGCTCAGAGCGCTGCAAAAATGGCATCGCGAGACCCAACTGCCCCAAGCCCTTGAGTTGATCCAAGAGTTACTCCCCCAGGTACAAAACGATCTTTCGCCAGAAAAAACCTGTGCGATTGAGAAAAAACTTCTGCAAACCGTGCCCGAAGTCATCGCACGTTTGACCCCCATGGTTGCCAAAATTGCGCCCACCTTGAGTGCTGAACAACTCAAAAACTTGAGGACCAGCTTTGACAAAAAGAACAAGGAATGGAGCAAAGAGTGGCTCACGGGTAGCCCCAGTGATAGGCTCGATCACCAAACCGAAAAAGGTCTCGAGCAAGCCAAGGATATGTACGGACGCATCTCCAATGCACAGAAGTGGGAGCTGAGAAATTTGGCCCAAAATTCAGGCTACGACCCCACCAAGAACCTCGCCATCAAACTCTATCGTCAAGAAGAGATTTTTAAAGCGCTTGAAAAAATTCGCGCTCTTAAAAGCAAAGGGACCTTGAGCACCGAGTCCTTGGTCAAAGAAAGTGAGGCCATCGTGAGCGATTGGCTCAACAACGCCAACCACATCAAAGACCCCGTTTTGTTGGACTACAACGACAACCGCCTCAAAGCGAACTGCGAAGCGGTGGCGGCTTTTCACAACAAAACCACGCCAGAGCAACGCACCAAAGCGCGTGCGAAATTAAAGGACTATGAAGAAGTGCTCGTGAAGCTCACGAAACCACGCTGAGCCCTTTCTTTGTTCCACGGCAAACAGGCCTTGCGAATCAAACTGGCCTAGGCGTCATCGGGGCGATGGGCCACACCACGCCATGCTCGTTGAGCAAGGTGTCCAGCGGCAAGTCAAACTCATCAGGTTCAAAGTCATCCAAATACCCTTGCGCAAACCCCACGCCCACCGTATCGGGCTTGGGGCTTAAGCTGGCCAGCGTGCGATCGTAGAACCCTCCCCCATAGCCCAGCCTGTAGCCACCCGGCGCATAGCCCAAGCAGGGCACGAACAAGAGTGTTGGAAAAATCTCCTCGGTGTCTTTGGGCTTGGGGATGTTGTAGGCATCTTCTTGCATGGGGCAGCCCGGGTACCAGACATGAAAACTCAAGGTCTTGGTCTGAGGATCCACCACCGGCAAGCCGATTCGCCGCCTCAAGGGCTCATCTAGCAACTCCCCATCTTCTTTCCATCGATGCAAAGCCGGTAAGGGATCAAACTCCCCCTTGATCGGCCAATAGGCGCCAATGACCACATCCTCGCGCCCTAAAAGCCAAATGCGCATGGCCCGTTGCAACAACTCAGCCCTTTGCAAGCGGTCGGGCATGTCCATGCGAGAGGCCAGCAACTGCGCACGTAAATTTTGTTTCAACTGATTGGCCATGAACAAATGATCCTCAAAACATGTCGGCCAAGAACTTGCTGGACAAGTCAAACCAACCTAGCTTGTATGCGTCAAAAGTCTTGACACGCATCACCCACTGAGCACAAGCACCTTATTATGGTGCCAAACCCTCACGCTGTAACGCCCCAAAGGGCCCTAGAGAGCCATTTGAAGGGATTGCTGAGCTCTGATTGACAGAGCCGTTGGCTTCAGCACAACACCTGCAGACCGAAAGCGCACCCCTCCTACCTTAAGGACTTCAGTAAAATACACCTCCTCGCATACACTCGGTGCTTGATCTTGTACAACCCTTCAAGAAGGACCTTGTCTTCAAACCCTTGGCGCAACCTTGCCCACGCCCACGCTCACACACGTTCGCGCTCGCTCTAGCCTCCAACCTATGCATCTGTCCTTGTCTTCTTTGTTGTTCAGAACTTCGTGGCTCCTTGGGTTCCGTCTGGGCTTGGCACTGGCGTGCTGTGGCTTGGTGGGTGCCGCCCCCCTCTTCGTGAGTGCGACAAGCCCTCAAGCGCCTTTGCCGATCAACTCTTTGGCGTTGGAGCTGGAGCTGCAGTTGGCGATGAGCTTGGACACCAGCACCCAGCAAGGCTTTGAGCTCGATGGCCTGCAGTTGGCCATGACGCATGGTGCAACCCACCCCAAACCTAAAAAAGACAAGGCCCCATCCAGCGCCTCCAACCCAACTGCTTCGCCTTTAGCAAACTCGCCAGTGATGGCCACCCCAGCCGATCAAGCCGTGATTGAAATGGCCCAAGCTTTCAAATACATGGACCGCAATAAGCTGAGTGCCCTCTTACCACTGGCCCAGTCAAGCCTTTTGGCACCTTGGGCCGCGTATTGGGAACTGCGCGCAAGACTTGACACTGCCAGCACGCGAGAGGTCAAGGAGTTTTTCAAAACCTACGCCAACACCTACCAAGAAGATCGCCTTCGAACCGATTGGTTGTTGCTCTTGGGCAGTCGCCGCGACTGGACCACCTTTGCCAGCGAGTATCCCTTTTACCGCATGCGAGACGATCGTGAGTTGCTGTGCTACGGCTTGATGGTGGAGTACTTGAGCCCCATGGCCAAGCCCTCCCTTGAAAGCGACATCAAATCCATCTGGTCCAAGCAAAAGGACGCCGACGATGGTTGCAAATGGGCCATTGATCGCTTGTACGACCATCAAAAAGTCTCAGCCCTGGAGTTGTGGCAAAAGGCCCGCACGGGCGCGCAAAACAACCGCCTCAAATTGACCCGCGACCTGGTCCAAATCGCAGATGCCGATGCCCTGTCCTCTTTCAACAGTGCGTGGAGCCAGCCCCACCGGTTTTTAAAGGATCGCTTTGCGTCCCCTCAAAAGACCAGACAAGAATTGATCGTCTTGGCCCTCATTCGAGCAGCTAGTGCCGACCCCGACAAGGCGAGCGAACTGCTCAAAGACAAATGGGAGCCCTACCTGAGCAGCGAGCAACGCCATTGGCTATGGGGTGTGATTGGGATGCAAGCCGCACTCAAGCTCGATCCACAAGCCTTGGCTTATTTTGAGCGATCCAAAAAAATCAGCGACATGAACGATGAGATGCTGGGTTGGTATGTCAGGACGCTTTTGAAACAGCCCCAAGGCCCGCAATGGACAAAAATTGAAGACGTCATCAAGGCCATGAGTACGGATGGCAAAAAGGAGGTGGCTTGGACTTACTGGCTGGCGCGTGCTTTGTTGGCACAAGCCTCCAACTTGCCCTCCAACGCACAAAACAAAGCCAAAGCAGAGGCCCACGGCTTGCTCGAATCCATCGCATCGGTCAAGGGCTTTTACGAGCAACTCGCCCTTGAAGAGTTGGGGAAAAAAATCACGCTCCCCCCACAACCTCCCGCTCCAAGCCCCCAAGACTTGGCCACCATCCAATCTCACGTGGGACTCAAGCGAGCCCTGTATGCCATTGCCCTGGGTCTGAGAGCTGAAGGGGTGCGTGAATGGAACTATTCGACCAGCTTGGTCAACGCTCAGGGTGCTACCGGTCGCATGAGCGACTCAGAGATGATGGCCGCCTCACAACTTGCATGCAGCCAGATGGTGTACGACCGCTGCATCTTCACCAGCGAACGCGCTCGCGAGTTGTGGGAGCCTGAGTACCTTTTCCCCACGCCGCACAAAGATCTGATCCTTGCCTATGCCAAAACCAATGAAATTGAACCTGCCTTTATTTATGGTTTGATGCGACAAGAAAGTCGCTTTGTGACCGATATCAAATCCCATGTAGGCGCCTCAGGCCTCATGCAAGTCATGCCGCAAACTGCCAAATGGACCGCTAAAAAGATTGGTCTGTCCCCTTTTACGCCTGACATGCTCAAAGACAAAGAAACCAATGTCGCCATCGGCACGGGCTACATGCGCTTGGTCTTGGAGAGCTTTGAGT
>CAIMNS010000212.1 GCA_903842945.1 uncultured Burkholderiales bacterium | reverse complement strand
CATTGCTGTTCAAGCCCATTTCTTGAAGGCGTTGTTTGGTATCAGCATGCTCCATTGCTTTTACTATTTCTGACCTTAATTTTTCAACAATGAGGGGAGCAGTCTTTGATGGTAAAGAAATACCAAACCAAGCATCACCAATTGCCCCACTAACCGACTCGTTCATGGTTGGTATTTCCGTATGGTCTTGAATTCTTTGCTGTGAAGTTACTGCTAGTGCTCTAACTTTTCCACTTTTTATATACGGTGTTGCAGCAATCAAGGCATTGAACATCGCATCGATTTGTCCACCTAATAAATCCGTCATGGCTGGCCCAGTCCCTTTATATGGAATATGAACCATGTCAACTTTTGCCAAATGCTTTAAAAGTTCTCCAGTTAGGAATCCTGCTGAACCAACTCCAGCTGATGAGTAACTCAATTTACCAGGGTTTGATTTGGCCATGGTTAAAAAATCATTGAAATTTTTTGCTGGATGGTCTGCTCTGACAATCAAGGCGTTTGTAAATGTTCCTAATAAGCATACATGAATAAGGTCATCCATGGGCTTGTAGCCCAGTTGCTGACCCATTAAGGGCCCTATCGTAATGGCTGCACCATTCGAAAGAACCGCAGTATATCCATCTGGGTTGGCTTTCGCGGCAATTTCAGTACCAAGTACAGATCCATTACCGCCTTTATTTTCAATGATCCAAGCCTGTGACATTTGCCTACTCAGTTGCTCTGAAATTACTCTTGCGATCAAGTCTCCAGAGCCTCCAACAGCAAACGGAACGATGAACCTAATCGGTTTATTTGGATAAGTTGATGCCGATTGGGCAGTGCTGATTAAGGGAGTTAGGCCAGTCAGGCCGCAGATTGGAGCGAGAAATGTTGAAATCGCTCCAAATTCAATGGCTTTTCGTCTTGATACGGTGGCTGTCAATTCGCCATTCTTTTGAGTATTCTGAAATTCTGTTGGCATGATAATCATTACAATGGAATAGGTGTATAAGAGTGAATGCCCAGACTAAAAAGTATGGATTTTTAAATTATAAAATATCCATGTACTATATATCCAATTTTAAGTGGAATTACTGATTGAATGCCATGCCTAAAAATTTCTCGAATGATTCTCTTATGAAAATTTTAAATTTCATTTTTTTTAGCCTATTGACTTTAAATATCTTATTACCTAGAGGGGCTTTAAGCGCCGATTTATTTCCAAATCGCCCCATTAAAATATTGATAGGATTTGCTCCTGGTGGCAGTGCTGATACTGTTGCTAGGGCAATGGCGCCTAAGATGTCTGAGATGCTTAAGCAAAGCGTGGTGATCGAAAATCATCCCGGTGCTGGTGGTAACATCGCTTCTGAGCAAACCATTCGTTCTGTGCCAGATGGCTATACGATCATGTTGGGAACAATTGGCTCACTTGCTGTCAATCAGCATATCAATAAACTATCCTATGACCCAGTTGTTGATATGCAGGCGTTGTCCATGGCGATTGTTTTTTCAAACGTTTTGGTTGTCAATGCCAACAGTGAGATCAAGTCGATAGAAGATTATATTCGTTTAGGCAAACTTGAAAATTCAAAGCTTTCATACGGATCATCTGGTGTTGGAAGTGCGGGGCATTTAGCGGGAGAATTTTTTAAAATTACAGCCGGCTTAAATAACCAACACATTGCCTACCGTGGAGGTGCACCTGCAATGAATGATTTATTGTCAGGCGTCCTCCCCTCAATTTTTTCAAGCCCAACAGATGCAATTCAATTTATTCAGACTGGCAAATTAAGGGCAATTGCAGTAACAGGATCTAAAAGATTAGATGTTTTGCCTTCAACGCCGACCATTGCTGAATTGGGATTTCCTGGATTTGAAGCTGTCAATTGGTACGCTTTTGCAGCCCCCTTAAAAATGCCGATGGACGTCGTTGCAAAACTCAATCAAGTGATTGTTTCTACATTAAAAGATCCATCAGTTTCTTTGCAACTTAAAAAATCTGGGTTAAGTCCCTTTCCAACTTCAGTTGACGAAGCTACAAAATACATCAAATCTGAAAGTGAAAAATGGGGAAACATTGCCAAAAAAGCTGGAATTCGAGCTGAATAAGCTTTCTTAGCGTTCAAGGCAGAAAGTAAGCACCTAGGGTTAACACTTGCACGAGGGTAATCACGGTTTACACCCACTGGTCATGAAGTGATACATTGAAATAGTTACTACTTAGGAGTTTTCAATGTTTCAGCGTCTTTTGTCCTCTGCTCATCAGCCTTCATCTCATACATTGGTTTGTGAGTGTGAAAATAATCAAGAACTTGCTTTAGATCACGGGAAACGTTCTTTCATCAAGACTGTTGGCGGACTTGGCGTCTTGGGTGGTTCAGTTGCTTCTTTGATTGCACATGCTCAATCTGCAAGTCCTTTGATTGATACACACCACCATTTTTACCCGCCCGAGTATCATAAAGCTTGGCTTGAATGGGAAAACCAAAGAAAAATTCCTCATTTTGCGCAGCAAGAAAATTGGACTCTGCAAAATGCAATTTCTGCCATGGACAAAGCGGGCGTTACAAAAGCCATCCTGTCCCTAGCCTCAACACCAGGCACTTGGTTTGATTTACCAGTACCTGAAGTCAACAAAATGGTGAAATTGGTCAACGATTATGGTGCCAAATTGGTCAAGGAATATCCAGGACGATTTGGTTTGTTTGCGGCGCTAACTATGATTGATGTACCCAGCACGCTCAAGGAAATTGAATACGCATTTGATGTTCTAGGTGCTGATGGAGTTGGTATACAAACCAACTATGGTGACAAGTGGCCTGGTCACCCTGATTTTGCTCCTATTTTCGCCGAACTCAATCGCCGAAAAGCAGTTGTGTACTTTCACCCGCTTGTTGCTGCATGTTGTGCAAGACTCAATACAGGCACTTACCCTGCAGTCATTGAAGTTCCGCATGACACCACAAGGGCGGTTGTGAATTTGTTGCTCAGTGGGTCATTTGCTAAACTGAGGGATATAAAGTGGATCTTCTCGCATGGGGGTGGAACGATACCCATGCTTGCCGGCCGAATTAATTTTTTTCATGGTCAACAAAAAAATATCAGTGAAATTGCACCAAATGGCATTGAGGCTGAGCTCAAGAGACTTTATTACGATACTGCGAATGCAACCCATCCCGCTCCTATGGCCAGTTTACTGAAGTTGGTGCCGTCAAGCCAAGTTTTGTACGGAAGTGATTACCCATATGTTCCCATGGACACACAGGCCCAAGCATTGTCTCAATTGGGACTGGACAAATCTATCTTAGATCAAATTCGATATCAGAATGCTACTTCGCTCTTAAAGAAGTAATTGACGAAATGACCTATAAATGCGCTCTTCGTGCATTTATAGGTTTTTTAATTTTTGTCTTGCCATCTCATCTCAAAAAACAAGGATCTTCCCATTTGGTTATATCCATAAACTGTTTCATACTTTTTATCAAATGCATTGGTCAATTTGACACCAGATGTCCAGTGAGTATCTATGGTTTTAGAGATTGATAAATTCATCAAAGTATATTCATTCAAGGGGTGAGTTAGACCATCCATTCTTGAGCTGGCGTGCTTAAGTTCGGCGCCAAAATTATAGGATCCATATTTTTCAAAAATGCTTGCTGAAAACAAATATTTGGCACGTCTAAACAAAGATTGATTTGTATTTAAGTTGATCGGATTTTGCTGCGTATAACTTGCATTGACCAATCTATTTAGAAAATTCCCCGTATAAATACTTTCAACGCCGATATTTTGAGCTTTAGAAATATTGGTTCGAACATAGTTGGCATCATTGTCAATCAAGTCACTGTAAAGATTTTTAAATCTTGTAACTTGTAGAGAGTGGATTCCACTTTTCATTGAAAACCCAAACTCATTGGCTTGTAATTTTTCTGGTTTAAGATTGGGATTTCCACCGTAAGGATAATACAAGTCGTTGAAGGTTGGAGCCATAAATCCGTTTGTTGAAGATGCAATCAACCGCAAGTTTTCACTGGGTCTAAAAGCATAAGCAACAAGTCCTGTTTGTGCCTGTCCAAAATCAGAGTAGTGATCCTCTCGGAGATTGAGTTGAAGTTGTTGATGGTTAGAGTTGATCAGATAGCCTATTCGATAGGCGTTGTCAGTGCGACTGTTTTTCTTGTATTTTGTTTCACTCAATAAATTTTGCTTTGTACTTTCAAAGCCTGATGTGATTTTTTGTTCATTATCGATGGTCCACTCAATCCCTAAGTTGGCTTGATCCATGCTTGACTCAACTGAGTAGGGATAAGCCGTGACCATTGCATTCAATCTATTGATCGATTGAGCAATGAAAGAATCAATTCTTACATTAGATGAAATCGAATAATTTCCTGACAGAGTAGATTGTCGCAATGTATTTTCTGAAATATCTCGCTGGTTAGAGGGACCGTATTGACTGTCATATTCAGTATTGGAGTGCGAATCGGAATAAGAAAAGTTAATTTTCCCATTGTCAATTTTTTTATTTAGACCCGTTGAAAAATGTTTCTTGCTGTAACCATCTTGATCTGGGTTTGAAGAGGTGAATTCTCTTTGATTTGTAGCGTTGAATCCGGAATCTCTTAAAGTTTGTGCTTGAAGTGTCAGATTGGTGTCATCGCTAAGCGCCAATGAAGTCCCTGCTTGAATATTTAAAAGGCGATTACTTCTGATTTGATAAGACACATTGCTTGCATTTTTACTCTCATATTCTTTTGTGAAAATTTGAATCACACCACCCAAAGCGTTGCTACCGTAGAGGCTTGAGACATTGCCGCGAACAATTTCAATGTGATCAATATTTGATAGCGAGAGATTTTCAATCGGTGCAGTTCCAAAATTTAAATTATTGATGGCAACACCATCAACCAAAACCAAAGTATGTCTTGACTCTGCCCCTCTAAGGTAGACACTTGACACTGTGCCAAGTCCACCGGTTTGCGAAATTTCGGCGCCAGGAATTTGACGCAACAAGGCCGGTAAATCTGCAGCCATGCTTCTTTCTATTTCTTGTCGTGTGATCAAACTTGTGGAGTTCAAAGAGTCGTCAAGCCTTTGTGCTGTTCTTGTGGCTGTGACGACAATTTCATCTGACTGAGTTTGAGCTTGTGTTTGAAGTGCATTCAGTGAAAGCACTGAAAACAATACTGCGCTGTATTTATAGGCGGAAATAGGGGAGGGGTGCTGCTCTTGGCGAGCAACACAGTCGACTGACTTTGATACAAACATGATAGAAAACCAAAATAAAACCCCTGTTCAATCATCCCCGAAAGAACTTGGTAAACGGCACAAAATTATGTGCCGTGCTTTACTGGCCGGTATCCGGGCTAACGGACATATGTTCATTCACCTTCCCAAACGCCTTTTTATAGCATTCAGTGGCCTTGAATGAAATCGAGTCATGAACTCGTCCGTTTTACCGTTGCGGGGGCAGCGTTGCTTAAGATCCTCAAGCGAGTGATTTTCTTTGCAACTTCCCGTTTAACTAACAGATGTGAACCATCTGATGAGCACCAATGCTCTTATCTTATTGAAGAATTCATTTTTGTGCAAGTGTGAAATTGCTTTTTTATGAAAATGCATCAAGCTGGAGCGTGCTTGACTGCATGGTGTGCAGCTCTCAATCCGAGGAGGTAGCTCTGAGTACCGAACCCACAAATTTGACCTTTGACCACAGAGGACAACACTGAGTGGTGACGGAACTCTTCGCGGGCATGTACATTGGACATATGGACTTCAATGATTGGAATTGTCAACACCGACAAAGCATCTCTGATGGCGTAACTGTAATGCGTCCAAGCTCCTGCGTTGATCACAATGGCTTGAGTGGAGTCCGTATGTGCGCTATGAATTCGCTCGCACATTTCTCCCTCATGGTTGGTTTGAAATGAATCAATCGCTATTGACAATTCATTTGCCAGGCGAGTCAGTTCAGACGTGATACCTTCAAGTGTTTCAGTCCCATAATGTTTGGGGTCACGCTGACCAAACATATTGAGATTTACCCCATGGAGTATGAGTATTTTCATGAACTTTATACTTTTTTAGAAAACAACGGTTGTTTTTTCATTATATAAGCAGATACCTTTGGGCGTTAGGGCATTGAAATGATCAAACAAGGCAAAGTTCAAATGGTTTCTATATCTCCGTGGGTGAGGTATTGCCATTTGCGTTCAGCGATTGAACCAACCCAAGTTGCCCGTTGAGCCGCTTGTTCTTGTGTTTCAAAGGTGACGTGGTCCTGCCTTTCAGCGGAAAGACAAGCCAGTTCAACTCGTGCGGCATCCTCTAAAAACCAAGCCAGAACGGTGGCTTTCTCTAATGAATCAGCAACGCTCACGGCGCCATTGACACTCACAACGATTGCGCTGGCTTGACCCAAAGTTTTTGCAACTCCTTGAGCGGCTTCCTCATTTCTGATGAGTCCTGGATCCTTCCACATGGGCACTTCTGGGTAAAAATATGAACCAAAACCATGTCTTGCCTTGGGCGATAAACCCATGGCGGCCAAAGCCAATACGTTGGGCGGAAAGACTCGGCAAATGCCGTGCACATCGCTTCGATTTTTGTAGATGGCTTGGTGCATTCGGACTTCACCAAGTACGTGTGCCGGCAATGGATTGTCAATACTGACCACATCGCCATCGTGCGTTGAATCAAGATGCCCCATCGGTTTGGGCGCGCACACCAACATGTATTGCTCGTTGATTCTAAGGCTACAGTGTCCAAAGGCCGTTACAAGATGTGATCTTGCAAGTGCTCTGGCCGATTGTCTGACCAATTTTTGTTGATTCGGTGTGGCTTTTGGGGGTAGGTTCAAGAGGCTTCTCAATGTTAGTTTTTGACTTTCAACTCATCCAAGTTGGATGCATCGCCTTCTTCATCTGACGAGAAACGATCCCCAAAATCAAAGAAATCGTCGTGTTGAAATCCGTTTTGGTAGTGCTGAATTTCCCACCAATTGTGGTCCAAGTCTTCTAAATAGAAGGAATACACCCCATGCATTTCCTGTGGGTTTAAAACTTGTCTGATGTTGAACTTTTCTTTGAATTCAATTGCTTTTTGATGAGCTTGATCGACCTCGGCTCTGGTTGACACGTCAACTCCCCAATGGTTAAGAAGACTCACAGGATGTATTTGATCGCCAACCTCAACGCAAACGACATGAAATCTCATGCCTAGACGAATCACCATCGCAGGCTTGCCATGACGAACCACTTCAAGACCCAAAAATTCTTCATAGAATTTTCTGGACTGTTTCAGGCTAAAGACCTCCAATGTGCCGTGACTCAAGCAGTAAGGTTTGATCACTGATGTTCTTATTTGGGGTTGTACAGTGCAATTTTCTGGCAGCATTTATAGTTCTCCTTTGAGTAAGTTACACATCGATGTTCTCATTTGATTTGATCGGCCATGCTGATGAAGGCATCAGCATAAAAATCTTTCGGTTTCAAATGACAACTTTCTACAAAATCAAATTTTGCTTTTTCAACCATCACCGGTGCGCCGCATGCATAGACCTCAAATCCCTGCATATTGGGGTGATCTTGCATCACAATTTCATGCACATTTCCCACTCGTCCCTTCCACTGGCAGTCAGGCGTTGGTTCACTTAAAACAGGGATGAAATCTAAATTCAAGTGGTCTTTGACCATCTGCTTGGCTCCAACTTCATCATATAGATCAATCCTCTTTCTGGCACCCCAATACAAGTGAATCGGGCGATCCAATTGCTTGTGAATGGCATCTAGAACAATGGATTTAATGGGTGCAAAGCCCGTGCCAGAGGCGACCATGATGATGGGCTTGGCGTGCTCTTGTCTTAAATAAAAATTACCGAGTGGAACTTCAATTTGAAGAATGTCTCTGAGCTTTAGATCTGAAAAAGCATGATCGGTGAACAAGCCCCCTGGCAAATGCCTGATGTGAAGTTCCAGTTGTCGCACACCTTCAGCCTTAGGGGGGCTTGCGATGGAGTAACTTCTCTTTTCTCCGGTTTTAAGAAGAACGTCAAGGAATTGTCCCGCTCGAAAGTGAATGGGCTCATTGGCGGGTAATCCGAGGGTGATGATTTTTACATCTGGAGCGGGTGTTTTGATATCCAGAACCCTCGATGGCATTTTTTTAGCTTGGTTGCCGTGATGGGGATCCATCTCCTCAATTTCTATCAACAGATCACTCTCGGGTCTTGCGCAGCACAACAAAGCCAATCCTTGCTCTCGGTCGTGTTCACTTAAATATTTGGTATGCGCATCACCATGATCAACTTGACCACTCAAAATGCTACCCCGACAAGTCAGGCACATCCCTGAACGGCAACTAAAGGGTAGGAAATAGCCCGCAGCCAATCCAGCTTTTAAGATCTCTTGGCCTTCTTCACAAGAAAATGTATGCCCGCTGGGACTTAATTTAACTGTAAACGTCATGAATTGAGCCGAATGTCCATCGTTGAGGTTGGTGTCAGGTTGATGCTGTCAATGGACAAAATATATCACCTTAATGGCTCTTTGCGATTAGTCGGTTTCCTGTACACCTTCGTCTCTCAAAGTAGGGCCTTGTGTTGAACAGGCTCAACATTCGACCAAGGGTAAACACTTAGAGAAAGGTTTGCGGTTTGAAATGTTGGCTATGTACCTCGGGAGGTCTAACGTTCACATGAATATAATCAAAGTTTTCAATTACATATTTCTAGGCTCGATGGCATCAATTGCTCGAGTATCTATTTAATAGTTGTCTATATTCAAGGAGATTTTTTATGATGACCCCAAACGAGAAAGAGCAAGCTGCAGACATTTTAATGAAAGCAGAAAAGGATTGTGTTCAGGCCAAGCTCTTATCTGATACGTTTCCACATATTCAAATTGAGGACTCCTATGCGATCAGTTCCATCGTTGCACAGCGAAAAATAAAGGACGGAGCCAAGTTGATCGGTCACAAGGTAGGCTTGACATCCAAGGCGATGCAAGCGTCTTCAAAAATCGACGAGCCGGACTATGGACATTTGCTTGACACGATGATGATTGCAGAAGGTGCCAAAGTCCCCCACAGCAGGTTTTGTAAACCTCGTGTTGAAGTCGAGCTTGCATTTGTTTTGGGGCGCCCGCTCAAGGGACCTGGCATCGGCTTGGTCGATGTTTTGAGAGCGACCGAGTATGTGGTGCCTGCACTTGAGATCGTGGACGCGCGTTTAGTGGATCAACGAAAAATATTTGACACGGTGGCTGACAATGGAGCGGCTTCGGGGTTGGTCTTGGGTGGACGTCCTATCAAGCCCACGGAGGTGGATTTGAGATGGGTGAGTGCTTTGATGTACAGAAATTCCGACATTGAGGAAACCGGTGTCGCGGCTGGCGTGCTTGGCCATCCAGCACTTGGCGTGGCATGGTTGGCCAACAAGTTAGGTCAACACGGCGTGACCTTAGAGGCGGGCCATGTCATTTTGGCTGGTTCCTTCACCAGGGTCGTTTTTGCGCAAAAGGGTGACACTTTGTTTGGAGATTTCGGTCCTTTGGGAAGTGTTTGCGTTCAATTCGTGTAGTATTTTTTAAGTCTTTGTGCAAACGGGTGAACTTAATTTTTTTGATCAAGTTCATCTTTTTTTATTTATATGTCTTTATTTTTTAACACATATAGACTATTTTCTAGAATTTTCTTTGATAATTATCAAATAAAGTTGTTTATATGAATTAGTGTTTTCCTAAAAGTGGTGTTTTTTGTCACATTACACATGTGAATAAATCTATCAACTATCAATTAGGTCAGTGCATCAAAGAATTGAGACGTCAAAAGGGCCTGACCCAAGTCGAATTCAGTGAGCGATGTGGCTTTTACCAAACTTACCTAAGTCGAATTGAAAACGGATTGTCCAATCCGACCATCAATGCCATTGAAATCGTTGCCAATGCACTTGACCTGAGCGTTTATGAACTCTTTGAGTTCATGCAAATTTCAGATACAAAGCGAAAAAAACCTGGTGTGATCCATCGGATCAGTAAAAAATAGCAGATCCTCTTCGAGCTGTTCTGCTCTTTTTTTTAGCCGCCTACTTCTAGCGAAGAGCTTTGCGCCGTGGGCATTCTCAGGGCCATGTACAGCCATGTTTCTTTTAGACATCAAATCGTATATGATTCAAATTTGATTTTTGGGCGCGTGCCGCTGTTCTCCTTCGGACCCTACAAATATGTCATCACCAACATCCTCAGTTCATGCTAGAAAATTCTCCACAACAAGATGACCTTGAACGTATGGATTCAATTGGTTTTTGGGACGCTTTTAAGTTTTGGTTGAAACTGGGTTTCATCAGCTTTGGTGGGCCGGCCGGTCAGATTTCCACCATGCATCATGAGTTGGTTGAGAAACGCAAATGGATTTCAGACAAGCGTTTTATGCATGCGCTCAACTTTTGCATGGTTTTGCCTGGGCCAGAGGCTCAACAATTGGCCACCTACTTGGGATGGTTGATGCACCGGACCTTGGGAGGCATCACAGCTGGTGTTTTGTTTGTTTTGCCATCCTTTTTGATATTGATTCTTTTATCGACCCTGTACATGGTGTATGGCCATTTGAGCTGGGTTGAGGGCCTTTTGGCTGGGCTCAAGCCAGCCGTGAGTGCTATTGTGTTTCAAGCAGCTTATCGAATTGGCATCAAAACCCTTAAAAACTGGGTTTTGATGTTGATGGCATTGGCGTCCTTTGTGGCGATCAACCAAGCCGATGCGCCTTTTCCGCTTATCTTGTTGCTTGCCGCCTTGTTCGGTGCATGGGGTGGACGTTTTTATCCCAGTTATTTTTCTTCGAATTCGCATGCCAATTCCAGCAAAATTTCCATCGAGCGGGCCATCATCGATGACGATACGCCAGTGCCTGAGCATGCTTTGATATCCAGATCCAAGCTTTTTAAAATTGCATTGGTTGGGTTGCTCTTGTGGCTTGTACCGATCCTTTTGATGGCTTGGAGTTTGGGGCAAGACCATATCTTGACTCAAATGAGTTGGTTTTTCACCAAAGCGGCTTTGTTGACTTTTGGGGGAGCGTACGCGGTTTTGCCTTATGTGTACCAAGGCGCAGTCACTTCATTTGAATGGATCACACCAAGTCAAATGTTGGATGGTTTGGCGTTGGGGGAAACGACACCCGGTCCGTTGATCATCGTCATCACCTTTGTGGGTTTTGTGGCGGGTTATGCGAAGTCTTTCATGGGGCTTGACATGCAATGGTTGTCGGGCTTTCTTGCCGCAATCACTGTCACGTGGTTCACCTTTTTACCTTCGTTTGTCTTCATTTTTCTTGGGGGCCCGTTCATCGAGGCCACACATCAACAGTTAAGACTCACCGCTCCCTTGAACGCCATGACGGCAGCCATTGTGGGCGTGATCTTGAATTTGGCTTTTTTCTTGGGGCTCCATGTTTTGGTCCCAGATGGCTTGGTGACTGGCTTGAATGTATTTGCGACTTGTATTTTTCTGGTAAGTCTTTTGGCCTTGATCGTTTTCAAACAAAATGTGATTCGGGTGATTCTTTTTGCATCCCTGGTCGGCTGTACATTTAAATATTTACAATGGAGTTTCTGACACTTTTGCTTTTTCTAGTTTCTTAGTGTCTATTTGTTTTTTTGAGTTTCAAAATGAGAATTTCTATTGTTGGTGGTGGTTTGGGCGGTTTGACAGCCGCACTGGCTTTGTTGAATCAAGGTTTCAAGGTCACAGTGTATGAACAAGCCAAGGTCTTGAAAGAGCTTGGCGCTGGTGTGCAGCTCGGGCCCAATGCCGTGGGTGTTTTGTACCAATTGGGCTTGCAAACGCAAATGCAAGGCATCGCGAGCGATACGAAGGGCAAAAGGGTTCGCTTATGGAACACGGGTCAATCTTGGCCTTTGTTTGATTTGGGCGCTCTTGCTGTTTCGATGTATGGCTACCCCTACTTGACCGTTCATCGTGCGGATTTACAAAGGGTCTTGGCTGAAAAAATCCATGCCATTGATCCAACATGCATTGTCTTGGACGCAAAAGTCAGCGGTGTTGAACAAAAGAATGGCATTGTCTCGCTCTCGTTAGAGGGGCATGAAAGCGTTGAGTGTGATTTACTCATTGGTGCCGATGGGGTTCACTCCATCATCAGAAAAACTCTTTTCGGTGATGATGAAGCAAGGCAGTCAGGCATCATGGCTTGGCGAGGCGTGATCGATTGTAAAAAATTACCCTCCCACATGAACGAGATGGTGGCAACCAATTGGGTCGGACCAGGTGCTCACGTGGTGCAATACCCACTCAGAAATGGGGCCTTGATGAATTTTGTAGGCGCCATCGAGGGAAACCGCTGGGAGATTGAATCTTGGTCCGAAAAGGGCTCAACACAAGAGTGCCTTGATGACTTCAAAGCTTGGCATGAGGATATCCAAACCCTCATCAAGGCCATCGATACCCCTTACAAATGGGTCCTGAAGGTGAGAGACCCCATGCCGTCTTGGACAAAAGGTTCGATCACTCTCTTGGGAGATGCCTGTCATCCCATGTTGCCCTTTTTAGCTCAAGGTGCGGGCATGGCCTTAGAGGACGGGTTCATCTTGTCCCGCGCATTGAAAAAGTTCGGTGCCAATTTGCCCCAAGCGCTTGAGCATTATGAGAAAGCGCGCATCGAGCGAACCTCAAAAGTGGTCGAAGGCTCCAACGCCAACGCCAAAAGATTCCACAATCCCGCCCTTGCAGATGCGAGAGGTGCTGCTGAATATGTCAACAAAGAGTGGAGCGAGGAGAGAGTCAAAGAACGCTACGAGTGGCTCTTCAGGTACAACGTGCAAGAGGTTGAAATCTAGACCGGACTGACACGTTCAATGCTGCCGCAGGTCTGAAACTCACAGCAACAGCAAGACATTCTCTGTGTCCATGCCGGCATCGGGCACACCCGTGATGATCACTCGTTCTTCTTTGCCATCACAACTGAGATGCAAGTAAGCACCTTGTGACAAGGGCAACCAGCCGATAGATTCTGCAGCAATTTCTTTCAACTCTTGTTCGATAGAGGCCATGAAGAGGGTCATGATTGAATTACTCAATAAAGTTGGATTGGATCAGCTAGGGTCCCCACTTGGGATGGTTTCGCAGTCAAATTGATATCAAAATCAAACGCTAATAATACCACTTTACACCCAATGACAAGTTTCTACCGGGTTGGGGTGCATACAGGCGCAAGGTTTCAACCGTCGTTGAATACCGGATATCTTGATTGAGCATGTTTTTAGCAATCATGAACCAGTTCAATTCACTGCCGTTGAATCTTTGGTGGTAGGACACAAAGGCACTTAAATCTGTGTAGGCAGGTGTTTGCACCACTTCAGACGGTGCGAGGTGGGTTTGTGCAAAGGCGTGTTTGGCTGAGACACCTGTCTTCAGAGGCCCCTCACGGTAAGCCCAGTCCAGCCCCATTCTGACAGGCGCTTGAAGGGGGGTGTATTGTCCGTTCAACAGTTGAGTTTGTGAAGTGTCTGTGAACCATCTGTAGGAGGAGCCCTCCATGTTCCAACGGTAGGTGATCTCGGCCTCCAGGCCCTTTTGCGTCACAGCCGCTTGATTGAACTGGCGGATCTCAAAACCACTTTGTGGATCACGTTGACCCGAGAGCGTGCCGTAAATGAAATCATCGATCTTGTTGTAAAACACATTGGTTTTCCAGCGCAAGGGGCCTTTGGTTTTCATCAAGCTCAGCTCCATGTTTCGAGCAGTTTCAGACCTCAAGTGGGCTTGTCCAATGTCAAAGGTGGCTGTGGCGTCGTGAGCGCCATAGGCGAACAGCTCATCGGTTGCAGGCGCCCTTTGGGTGAGCGAGTAGTGCATGCCCAAGGCATGGTCTGTGGCAACATCAAAGATCAACCCACTGGAGCCTGATAGAAGATTAAAAACCTTGTTTTGCAAAACGGGCATCGTCTGTGCATCGATGCCCAGCGAGTCACTGTAAGTGGCGTTGGCATTGGGTTTTTTGAGACTCCTCTCAAAGCGCAGTCCTAGATCCATGGACATGGATTGCCATTTTTTTTCTTCAACCCAAAAGCCAGCCCAAGAGGTCGAAAGCGTTGGCGGAACAATGGCGGCGTGGTTGTCTTTGAGCAAGTTCAAGGCGGACAGGGTACCTTTGGATGCTTCCAGACCCAAGAGGCCTCTCCACTGTTGGATCGGCTCATGGGCGAATTCAAGTCTTGCGTTCAAGGCATCGTTTTTGAAGAGCGTCGATGCGACCGACTCCTCGCTCATTTCAGTGTGCTTGTATTGAGTACGGGAGAGTTTGAACTTGATCGATTCAATGCCGGGCATGGGTTTTTTTGATACATGTTGAAGGTCAAATTTATGTTGGGCTTGGTCAATTTGAGAGCCCTCATAGGAAGGAATGCCATACAGATGGTTGAATTGTTCAAAGGAAAGCCCTGTGTAGCCGTGCTCTTGGATCAAAGACAAGCCTGCGCCCAACGTGTCGCTGTTGGAAAATGAATTGGGCAAAAGATGTTGCGCCAACGCATTGCCTTGGATGGCCCCGTTGGCTTTGGGTCCACCGAGTTCTCTGAAGTTGGGAATGGCATAATTTTTTGCTGAATTTTTTGTGGCCTCCAGATGCAGCGCCAAGGGGCCAGAGCCCGAGCTCAGTTCAACGCCATGGGATTGGCCTTGATCGACGCTACTTATTTTGGAGTCAAGCGAGATGCTCAGCGCTTCTTGTCGCTCAGTGAGTATTTTGTCATTGACGATGTTGATGACGCCGCCACCTGGGGCAGAGCCGTACATGAGGGCCGCCGAGCCACGTAAAATCTCAATCTCTTTGGTGTGGGACAGGCCGTTGGCCACCGCGTGGTCGTTGGAGAGGCCGGAGACATCGCTCATGGCCATGCCGTTTTCTAAAACGAGCACCCTTGATCCTTCCATGCCCCGAATGATGGGTCTTGACGCGCCCGCGCCAAAGCCCGTGGCTGACAGGCCCAATTGGCTGTTCAAGGTCTCGCCTAAGGAGGTTGCGAGATTTTGACTGAGTTCATCCCCACTGAGCGTCTTCACGCTGGGCAAGAGCAGGCCTTCGCTCAAGGATTTTGCGGTCACGGTGATGGTCTGAACTGTTACCGCCTTGTTGGGCGGCTCCTCGGCCAAGGAGAGCTGCGAAGAACTCAACAACAGGAGCCACGTTGTGAGCAGGCTCCATGCTTTCAAGTCTTCAGACCGATCCATCCATGTGATGTGAGGCTGACGCACAAGCCTTGGGGTTGAAGGGGTGTTCATTGGGCATTTTTCGCTCATGTTGTATCAAAGACAACTTCAATGCGACTCACTGACTGCTGTCCTTGGCGCTCAAAGAGGCCCAGTTTTAAATACCAGTCAAAGCGTTCGAATGAAGACGTGAAATCAACGTGGCCAAAGACAGCAATCGATGTTGCCGTTCGGACCACTTAAGCAAAGTGCGGGGGCGCTCTAGGTTGAAAAAAACGTGGTGCGTGGGCACCAAGCACTTCCAACATCACAAAAGACGCATGCCCCATGTGTTGTTCAAGACATGCCAACGTGAAGGAGAGAGATTTCAAGCCATGGGTGAGACTCAATGCGTCAAACAAGACGCAGTGATGGACCTGCATGGAGCTTGAATCACCAGAGAGGCTTTCTTCGCTTGAGCTCACCGCAATTTGATCGCTCTGAGAGAGGTGCCGTATGCGGTGAAATTGTCCCAAGACCTGGCATATCAACAAGGCCGCGATGACCACCCACCAAAGCTTTGTCGCTAAGGCTAGTCGCAGGTGATGAAAGCTCATGGGCGTGAAATAAGGCACAATGGTCAAAACAAATAATGCACTAGAACGCGCAGATCAAATAAAATCAATTGGTGTAAGTATATGACAAGTGAACGTACCTTGGTGGGTTTTTCCGAGCTGCCCGGCCTGGCATTCCTTAACACCTAAGCCTTCCAACATGACATGATGAACCTCAAAACACGGACAAGACCTTTTGCCATCAGTGGCCTCTTGGGCTTGCTTTTATCGCTTTCGACACTTGTTTTTTGTCAAGCACTTCCACCTTCTGCTCCCTGGCCCAACAAGACTGTTCGCTTGATCGTGGGTTTTCCAGGTGGCTCATCTCCAGACATCATGGCTCGCGCTTTGGCGGAGCCTTTGTCCAGGGCTTTGGGTCAAGTCGTGCTGGTGGACAACCGTGTAGGGGCGTCTGGCAACATCGCAGCAGATGCTGTCTCCAAGGCCATGGATGACCACACTTTGGGTCTGCTCATCAACGGCAACTTGACCTCAGCCAAGATGTTGGATCCCAAATTGCCATTCGACCCGGCACGAGACTTTCATTTTGTCTCACTCTTGGCCACAGCCCCTTTGCTGTTGGTGGCCCCGGTCAATTTGCCCGATGGTTTTGAGTTCATTCAAGCGGCCAAAAGAAATGCCGGCCAATGGAATTACGCCTCTGTCGGTGTGGGCTCTGTCGCTCACCTGGGCTTGGAGTTGTTGAAGTCCAAAGTCCCCGGTATGGAGGCAGTCCATGTGCCATACCCTGGCAACCCCCAGGTGATCACGGCGATGTTATCGGGTCAGATTCAAATGGCCTTGATGGCACCCAGTGTGGTCATGGCTCAGATCAAGGCCGGTAAACTCAAGGCCATAGGTCTGACCAGCCAGAGAACTTCTCTCGTGCCTGAGGTGGCGTCCTTGAGCGAATTTGGCGTGAAGGATTTCAAGCTTGAAGTTTGGAATGCTTTGGTCGCGCCAAGTCATCTCTCGGCCATGGCCAAACAAAAGTTGGCTCAAGAGATTGCCCAAATTTATGCTCAAGAGGAGTTTCGCCAAAAGCTTTTTGCTCTGGGCTGGCAACCCGTGGGCTCTACCAGCGAGCAGTTGAGGCTCAGAGTTGCAGACGAGTCTCAGCAACTTGGGCAGATCATCCAGCAACGCCATATTCGACTGGATTGACTGCGGGGCTCATGGCCCCGCAAGTCTTGAGCCTGTGACTCAGGCCACCATGGTGTGGTTCAATTCACCCACCTCTTCGATCCATAGTTTCAAATGGTCGCCAGGTTTCAAGAAGATTTTTCTTGCCAAGCCAACTCCAGAGGGTGTTCCTGTCAGCACCAAATCACCTGGGTGTAGGGTGATTCGGTTGGAGAGGGCCTCAATTTGCTCTGCGATGTTGAAGATCAACTTGTTGGTGTTCGAGTCTTGCATCAACTCGTCATTGACCCAAAGCTTCATGGCCAATTGATGGGGGTCAGAGACTTGGTCTGCCGGCACAATCCAAGGGCCCAAGGGGCAAGCGCCATCAAAACACTTTTGACCAATCCAGTCCATGTGAAAGGGCGAGCTTGGGGGATTTTTAGGCCTTCTCATGGCATCTCTGGCAGACAGGTCATTGGCAATCGTGTAACCCGCTACATATTTCATGGCATCTTTGGCAAGAACTTGGCTACAGGTCTTACCTATCACAACGGCCAATTCGATCTCCCAGTCCAACATCTTGGAGTAGTGTGGAATTTTCACCTTGGTGTTGGTACCCACAATGGTCGATCGCGAGGATTTGATGAAGTGCCAAGGCATTTCTCCCAACTCCTTCATGTTCGGCCCCGGCGGCAGTCCCGTGACGCGAGCCATCTCTTGCATGTGGTCTGAGTAGTTGGCGCCAGCACAGTAGATGTCTCCTGGGTACATCAAGGGAGCGCTCAGTTTGCATTTCTTCAATTCAATGCCCTTAGGGCGAATTTCCTTTGCGCGAATGGCCTTGGCCTTTTGCGTCAAGAGTTTGTTGCAGGCCGTCCAAGCGTCCATGATGGCCATGACCGAATTGAGATGAGGGTTTCCCAGCAACTTGCTCGCTTCATAGACCAACGTGTCGACCACCACACCTGCTTGAAGGTTTTTGTCAACGCGATGAGTGATCAATTGATAGTGACCTAAGGTATTTTTCAAGCCGATGCTCCCTGAATGAATGTTTGAACGATGTCTTGCCAGCAAAGGCAAGACGAAAAAAAACGAGAAGATGAAGTTCGCTTTTATAACCCAAGTCAGAGAATTTGAACAGGTTGACTACCCTGATCTGTGGGGCCTTGACTTGCCTTAGACTGTCTTTCTTGTGGTCAAAGTTTGTGTGCCAAAATGAGGCTTGGCAGTCAATTTGACTGCCAATATGAAAAATGGATTCATTATGCAACCGATCATTTCTAAAAAAATCCTTGCCTGGCTTGCGCTCTTGGGCCTAGCGTTTTCTTTAAGCCTCAACACGGCCAGGGCCAACGAGCCAGAATATCCCAGCAAGCCCATCACGATCATCGTGGCCTACGCCCCGGGCGGTCAGGGAGACGCCTTTGCTCGCATCATTTCAGATCGATTGGGTCAAATTTACAAACAATCTGTGGTGGTGGACAACCGCCCAGGTGTTTCTGGCGTTGTCGGAACCCGCTTGGCTGCCAAGGCCAAAAACGACGGCCATACCCTCTTTTTGGGGCAAACAGGTGAAATTGTGGTGAATCGAGTCATGATGAAAGACATGGGGTTTGATCCCGTCAAAGACTTTGTTCCAGTGATCTTGATTGGAAACGCGCCTTTGGTCCTTTTGGTTTCTACGGACTCCCCTTTGAACACGGTCAATGAGTTGGTGGATTTGGCCAAATCGAAGCCTGGCAGATTGAGTTTTGGAAGCGTTGGAGCCGGTACGCCTGGTCACTTGGCGGCTAGCGCCTTGTCGCTTGGCATCAAGTCAGAGATGGTGCACGTGCCTTACAAAGGGGTGGGCCCCTTGATGGCCGACTTGATGTCTCAAAGATTGGACTTTTTCTTTAGCAGTGCCTCAGCAGCAATGCCGCAAGTCAAGGGCGGAAAACTCAAAGCCTTGGCTGTGAGCACCCCTCACCGAATGAACTCTTTGCCACAAGTGCCCACCTTGGCTGAAACGGTTTACCCAGGTTTTAACTATTCTCTGTGGGGCGGTTTGTTTGCACCCGCAGGCACGCCTAAAAACGTCATCCAAAGCTTGAACAAAGAAATCAATCAAATTTTGGCTTTGCCAGAGATCAAGGCGCAAATGGAAAAAGACAGTTTGGCGGTACCTAGCAACAGCACCCAAGAGTTCACCAATTACATTGCAGCCGAATCGGTGAAGTTTGAAAAGTTGGTCACAGACGCGAAGCTGAAATTAGACAATTGACCCTTCGCCTAAAAGGCCTCATTTGAAACGCAACCCTTCTTGGAGGAGATCAAAGATGTTCAGTGCTCAACATGCAAAACACATTTTACTGATTGCGCTACTTGCATCCTTTGGTGCTTGCGCTCAAATCGCGCCAGTTCGAACATGGCCTGAGTTGAGGGATGCGGTGATGGACCGAGTTCAAAGAAATGCCTATCCCTTGACTGGCTATGATCAAGCCGATGTGAAAGAAATCATGGGGCGAATTCAATCTCTTGATCGAGATGATTGGGCCAACTCGTGGATGATTCAAGGTGAAAAGTTCATGAGCCTTGCCAAGACGCACGACAAGCAGCCCGTCCAAGCCAGTGAAGCTTATTTGAACGCATGGCGATATTTCAGTTTTGGTGCTTGGCCAACACAAAATTCTGTTCAAAAGAAAAAAGCCTTTGAACGCTCGACGCAAGCTTTCAGATCCTACGTAGCGCTTCAACGTCCTGGCATTGAAGTCCTTCGCATTCCATTTGAAGGACGTGAAATCGTCGGTTATTTGCAGTTGCCACAAGGGGTCAAAAACCCGCCTGTTGTCTTGAGCATCGGTGGGTTGGATAGCTACAAAGAGTTTGTCGTGGAGCAGTATGGCACGCACTACATCAATGCGAAATTGGGTTATTTGGCGCTCGATATGCCAGGTACAGGTGAGGCGGTTTTAAAGGTCGACGTTGGAGCCGAAAGAATTTTCTCCAAGGTCATTGATCATTTGAAATCAAGACCAGATTTGGCCTCATCCAATTTGTTTGTCATGGGTGTGTCTTGGGGCGGGCATTGGTCGGCCAGGCTTGGGTTTTTGGAGAAAGATCGATTAAAAGGCGCGGTGGTTTGGGGGGGGCCAGTGGATCGTTACTTTGATCGGGAATGGCAAGCCAAAGCGCTTGCAACCAAAGAGTATTTGTTTGACCTCTTTCCTGCTCGAGCCGGGGTATATGGCGTCAGTGAGTTGGAGGACTTTTATCAATATGGACCCAAAATGTCCTTGGTTAAAAGTGGTTTGATCTCCAAGCCTTCAACTGCTATGCTGTTGGTCAATGGAGAAAAAGACAGTCAAGTTCCGATTGAAGATTTGTATGCCCTTTTAAAACTTGGAACGCCCAAGGAGGCATGGGTCAATCCTCAAGGGGGACACATTGGTAGAGGTGCAGGCTGGCCAGACATTGAAATCCTCAAATCCGTGATTGTTCCTTGGCTTGTTAGGCAAAACAATGTTTTGCACTGATGGAGATGATCGAATGACCCACACCAGCTTAAAAATGCTTTTGATCCCTTTGGCTTTTGCCATGGGGCTCCTTCAAGCTCAAACGTATCCTTCAAAACCCATCAAAATCATCGTCCCTTATTCGCCTGGTGGATTTGCCGATTCAGGTGTAAGAGCCATCAGTGAGGGCTTGGGCACTCGGTTGGGCACCAGCATCGTGATTGAAAATCGTCCTGGCGCGAGTGGCGTCATTGGTGTCATGGCCGTGTCAAGCGCTCTTGCTGATGGCTATACCTTGTTGCTTGGTTTCGATGGCACTTTGATCACGTACCCCTTCATGGTCTCCAAGCCGCCCTTTCAAGTCTTGAGGGATCTGACTGCAATTTCAAAAATTGGTGACTCCGCCATGGTGTTGGCGGCCCATCCCTCCTTGCCTGCAAAGAACATTGCTGAGCTGATCGAAGGGTCAAAGCAAAAGGGTTTGCCATTGCCTTACGGCAGCTCAGGTTTGGGTTCGACCCCACATTTGGCGGGCGAGCTCTTCAAGGCACGCACCAATGTGCCTTTAGAGCACATCGCGTACAAGGGCGGTGGACAAGCCACCATTGATACTTTGGGGGGACAAATTCCTATGGTATTCACAACCCTAGCCACGGTCCAGCAATACATCAAGTCGGGCAAACTCAACGCCTTGGGGGTGACCAGCGCAAAGCGGCTGTCGACCTTGCCAGATACGCCCACCTTTATTGAAGGAGGGGTCCCGGGTTTTGTGCTTACAACCTGGATTGGCTTGTTTGCGCCACCAGCCACGCCCAAACCCATTGTTGACAAGATTCAAACCGAATTGTCCAAGGTTCTCTTGTTGCCAAGCGTCAAAGAGCGGTTGGCCATACTTGGAATTGAGCCCTCGGGCAATACACATGAGCAGTTTACAGAGCAAATCAGCAGCGATTTGGCCATGTGGGGACCGATCGTTAAAAAGGCCAACATCAATTTGGATTGACGTTGACCACGCGCTTCATACCAGTGCCCGTTCAGGTGTTGGCCGTGCTTTCCATCAGGTAGCGGCTCACGATGGGAGGAAACTCCAGTGTGTGAAAGGCCATTTTGCGATCCCGGATGGTGATGTCCGATTCGGAGATGCGATCGAATCTGCGCAAGTGGTCGTTCCAGGACTCATCTTCGACCACTTCGACATAGCGCTCTGGTCGTGTCACATCATGCAGCAACTCCCATCTGAGGGCACCGTGGCGAAGTCGGCTTCTTCGACTTTCTTGCATCAACTCTAAAAAAGCAACGCTTCTCTTGGGGTCAATGATGTACTCAATGGTCATCATGATGTGTCCCACCTCAGGTGGTTGGGGGTGGCTAGGTGGGATCAAGGCATGCGATGGGGTGAGGTCATCTTCCAGGCCCTCATCTGGTTTTAAATAGTTCACCAAGAGGGTGCCTAAAAGACCTGACAAAGCGGCCAGGGTCAGGCTGATGGGCACCGATGCATCGGTGGCCACTTGTCCCCATAGGGCCGCTCCAAAGGCAGAGGAGCCCATGATGGCCATTTGATAGGTGGACATGCCGCGTGCCCTGACCCAATCGGGCAAACCCATCTGCGCAGACACGCTCAAGGTGTTGGCCGTCGAAATCCAAGCAGCGCCTGCCAAGCACATGCAGGCCATCGTGAGGATCGGGATGTGATTGAAAGCGATGACCACCATGGCAATGGTTTGAAGAATGCAACCCCGAATGATCAGTTGATCGCGCGAGTACATCATTCTCAACTTCGGGATGAACACCGCTGCAGAAATGGCGCCCAAGCCCATGCACGCCAAACAGATGGTGAAGGTGCCCGCATCTCCTCCATTCAGACCTTTGGCAACCAAGGGCAAGAGGGCGATCAGCGCGGTCGAGCTGAAAAAGAAAATGGCAATCCGAATCAGGACGCCTTTGAAATGGGCCGATTGTGAAATGAATTGGACCCCCACTCGCATGGCACTCCAAAGCTTTTCTCGTCCAAAGGGGTTGGCCACTTTCTCTCTCTTCCACGTGCTCATGATGAGTGCAGAGATGACCGACATCACCGCATTGAGTGCATACACCCAGGCACTTCCCATGGAGGCAATGATGGCGCCAGCCAGCAAAGGGCCGACAACTCTAGACGTGTTCATTGACACGGCGTTCAATGCCAATCCAGAGGGCATCTGCGACTTTGGAAGCAATTCAGGCACCACAGAAGAAAAAACAGGCCACCTCATGGCCAAACCAATGCCATTGCAAAAGGTCAAGGCGATGAGCATCATGGGAGACAAGTTGCCAAAAAAGACCAGCAAGCTCAAAATGACCGCGATGACCGCAATCCATATTTGAGTAAAGATCAAAAATTTACGGCGATCCAAGATGTCGGCCAAAGCGCCACAAGGTAAACCGAGAAGAAAGACGGGTAGGGTGGCGGCCGATTGAACCAAGGCGACCCAAATGGGCGTGACGTTCATGGACGTCATCATCCAGGCGCCAGCCACATCGTTCATCCACATGCAAATGTTTGCAACCAACCAGCACCCCCAAAGCATTCGAAAAACCGGTTGCTCAAAGGGGGTAAAAATGCTCAGATCTTCTTGTTGGGGAGAATTCAAAGGTCGTAGAGGGTTAAGATCAAAATCAAGGCATGGGCATGGGGTATCATCTAGAGCCAAGAAGACTTTCGTCTTCGCAAACGACGTACACCCTCATTCTACAGCTGTGCCCAGCCCCATGGCCTTCGATTCACTGAACTTGTCCTAACTTTCACGGCTTGACTTGAGGCGTTGCCCCTTTTTGCTCCGTGATAAAAATGTATTTCAACCTATGCACAACCTCCACACCCACTTTGTCAAAGGACTCTTGAGCCTTGGTTTGATTCTTGGCACGAGTGCGCAAGCGCTGGATTACCCCCTCAAGCCCGTCACGATCGTGGTTGGATTTTCTGCCGGCGGCTCCAGTGATGTCATTGCCCGCATTGTGGCGGAGAAGTTAAGCACGGGCCTAGGTCAGCCCGTGGTCGTTGAAAACCGTGCTGGAGTGGGCTCCATCGTTGGGGCAAGTTATGTCTCTCACGCCAAAGCAGACGGCTACACCTTGCTCATGGGTGCCAGTGGCCCCATGGTTTTTAACCATGCTTTGTACAGCAAACTGCCCTATACAGTGCAGGACTTTGCCCCTATCTCTTTGATCTGTACTTTCCCCTTGTTGCTCCTGACCTCTTCCAATCAAGCCCATAAATCTTTGGACGACTTGGTCACTTTTGCAAAAAAGAATCCTGACAAGGTCAACTACAGTGCAAGTTCTGCGTCCTTTCAATTGGTCACTGAGTTGCTCAATAAAAAATTTGGTACTCGGTTTGCCCATATTCCTTACAAAGGCAGCAACGACTCAGTGACCGCTTTGCTCAGCAACGATGTCACCATGACGCTGGTGGATGCTGGCGCTGCGTCACCAGCACTTCAATCTGCTCGCGCGCGCGTGTTGGCCGTGACCTCGAGTGAGCGATTGGCTGAAATGCCCAACGTTCCCACCATGGGTGAGTTGGGGGTAGATTTGAAGGTGTCCTTTTGGACGGGTTTGCTGGCTCCGGCGGGGACGCCCAAAGAAGTCATCAAACGCCTGAACGAGGAAATGGTGAAGGTGATGGCGCTAGCAGACGTGAAGAAAAAATTTGCTGGTTTGAACGTGATTCCAACGACGAGCTCCCCAGAGGAGCTTTCACGTCAAATCAGCACTGAGATCTCGATGTGGAAAGAAGTGGCCTTGGAAAATCACATCAAGGCCGATTAAGAGCATCTCCAAGCGTCCATCATGTTTGATTTAAATACCTTGGCGGCCTATCCCGCATTGCTCTCTCAGCTTTTGCCCGTGATTTGTTGCGCGGGCATGGGGTTTTACTGGGGCAAGATGGGTAAGACATTTCCAAGTGATTTTGTCTCCCATGTGGCCATTTCTTTTGCAACGCCTTCTTTGGTTTTTTACACCTTGGTCACCACGGGCATGGACAACGAGCTGTTGTTGAAAGTGGGGGGTGCGGCGATGATGTCGGTGCTGGTCATGGCCCTCTTTGCGGTCATCTTGCTCAAATCAGTTCGATTACCCATCTTATTTTTGCTCCCCTGTGCAACTTTCCCCAACGCGGGTAATTTAGGCCTACCCATTGCCCAGATGACCTATGGAGATGACGGGATGGTCATTGCGGTCACCTTTTTCGCGATCTTTTCATTGATGCAGCACACTGTAGGGGTGAGTTTTTTGGCCTGGAGCAGTCACCAAAAAACAGCCCATCAAAGAAGTTTCCCTGTTGGCGTGGTCTTGGTCGGCTTGGCCGCTGTTGGGGTTCGCGCTTTGAACATTGAAGTGCCATCTCCAATTTTGAACAGCACAAAGTTGGTCGGTTCATTGGCTGTGCCTCTCATGCTGATCAGTTTAGGTTATGCCCTGTCCACGTTGCAAAAGTCTCGTTTGCGTGAAGGCTCCAAATTGGGCTTGATCAGATTGATGGTGGGGGCATTGGGCGGCGCTGTTGTGATCTATTTTGCGAATTTCCCCTTGCTCACGAGTGAGGTCATCTTGTTGCAGCTTTTGATGCCAGTCGCCGTTGTGAACTATATTTACACCGATCGGTTGACCGACTATGGAGACACGGCCGCCGCCGCCGTGTTGGTCTCCACGTGTGTTTTTGCCGTTTTCTCGCCCCTGATCATAGGTTGGTCCTCTTGGGGCGCCTCGTTGTTGATCAAGGGTATACCTTAGGGCTTGTGTTGGTGTATGTTGGCGTGAATAATTTTCAACATTTCAACATTTCGACATTTTTAACGCTTTGATTGATCATTGTCACGTTGATTTCGATTAAACTAGTTCACTTTCCCGAGTCGGGATCATGGTCTTTTCATCAAGACTGTGTATTTTTTTATTCAGCAAATATGATCACTTTTCGAGGTATCCATGAATACACCGGCCACAAGTAACGAGCAACCTGGTCTCGTTGAACAAATTTTTACCGACCCTCACAGTGGCGTTTTCAACATTTGGGTCAACATCATCAATTTTTGGATTTTCGTTTCTTGCTTGTCTTTGGCAGGTGAGACTCTTGAGCCCTATGCCACAGACAATGCAGCTGTATTTCAGTGGATTGAAATCGTTGCCGTCACGTTTTTTACCTTTGATTACATCGGTAATCTGTATTTCGCCAAAGACCGCGTCAAGTACTTCTTTAGCTTTTGGGGCTTGGTGGATTTGATCTCCATTTTGCCGACCTTCCTTGCATTCTTGAACCTGTCAAGTCTTCAAGGTACGAAGGTGCTTCGAGTTTTGCGCGTTGTTCGTGTCCTTCGGGTCTTGAAAATGGCCAGAATCGCTGTTCAACAGATCATGAGTTCAGTGCGAACCAAGAACCCTATTTTGACCAATTTGAAGATCTATTTCATCGCCTTGTTTTCTGTGGTGATGATCTCCAGCACCTTGATGTACTATGTGGAAGGTAACTTGTACACGGCTGAGGCCTTGGCCGCTGGCCAAGCCGCCTTGGACGAGGAACTGAAACTGAATCCCTTGCCTGAAAACTCTCCTCCAGAGGCTTCCAAGTTCATGCCAACGGATCCCCTCAGTGGCAATCCTATCCCTGAAGACAAGCGTTTTTACACCTCCATTCCCTCCGCGATGTGGTGGTGCATGGTGACACTCACCACGACAGGCTACGGCGACATGTTCCCTTTGACGGCGGGTGGGCGAATCATTGCTTGCTTCACCATGTTACTGGGATTGGTTTTGTTTGGTATTTTATTGAACATTGTTGGTAAAACCATCATGGTCATGCTTTTTGGTGAACAAGTGATGGACGACGAGCACAGTGCCAAAAGAGATACCATCCTTGCTTTGATGGCCAAGCGCAAATGGATCACGCAAGAAAGATTAGAGCAGGTCGAACTTCTCAGTGAAGATGAGATCAAAGAAAGACTCAAGCACTTATAAGTTGAGTCTTTGAAATCAAAAGCCTGATTCATTCAGGCTTTTTTTTGGATCGTTGACATCTTTTGAGCTCAAGATGGGTAGTTATCCACTTCTTTTGTTAAGAACCTTACTGGCATGGGGTTTCTCATGGGCACTGCTGACCTCAAAGCTTCAGGCCCAGACCTATTTGGTGCATTGTGACATCGATGGTGTCGTTCCTGTTTTGAACAACAAAGCCATCAAAACCACATCGATTGAAATGGAGGTTCAAGTCATCGGCAAGAACATTTACTTTTTGGTCAAAGAGCCCAAAATATATGCCATGCGGGTCAATAGCATTGAAACAGAAAAATTCTTGGGCACCAACTTGTCCGATGAGCAGAGAATTGGCGCCAGAATCAAAGATCGAGCATTGGGTTTACAGTCAGAAATCACCCTCAACAGGAAGACTGCCGCGGTCAGAGGTTTTCATGACTTGGAACTCAAGAAAAGCGTGGTTCGAATCAATTTTGAAGGACCCTGTACCGTGCCTTGACGCTTGTGAAACACCGATGAGGATTCAAAAATCATTCCTTAGGTCAATGCACTTGACTCATTTGAAACTGTAACTTTTGAACGACCACCTCTTTGAGTGAAGAGAAGTCATGGGTGTACTTTTTGCCATTTTCTTCGAACTGATAGGTGTTGGAGTACCCTTGGCGAATGGTCAGGGGTATTTTGAACAGTTTTTCAAACAGGTTCACCAATTCAATCTCATCCATCACATTCGCTTTGATGCGTTGAACCAACTTGGCGTATTCATGCTCGTCAGACTCATCCTTAGAACTTGAAGCATGGCTTGATGTCCTTTGACTGGGCGTGTGGCGCTTGGCCGTAGGATGGTACTCGGGGCGTTGATGTTGGTTGGAGGAGTTATGAGCAGGCTTGGTGTTGTCGCCCAAGGATTCTTTGAGTGCTTGATCGTATTTTTTCCGAGAAATGGGGTTGCTCAATATTCTGTACGACAGATTGATGTCCACCATCAACGTGCCTGATTGTGCTGTGCCTCCCTTTAATCTGTCGGGATGGTATTTTTGTGCAAGTACTTTGAAGGCTGCGCGCACAACGACGTCTTCTGCAGAGGGGTCAAGTCCTAGCACTTGATAAAGGGTTTTCGTCATAGCGATGAAGTGATATTGATTTTCTGGAGGAGGTATGACGTTATGATACGCACTGTCTGATAGATGAATTATGATTTAAAAAGTTAAAAAAAGAGTCTTTCACCATGTCCAGTATCTATATATTTTCTCCCAGTGGTGCCGTTCGCAACCGCAAAGCTTTTCAGCGAGGTATTTCAGTCTTGAAAGACTTGGGGCATGACGTGCAGATTGATCCAAGTGCTTTGAGCGCCTACGAGCGTTTTGCGGGGGATGATGCAACACGGTTGCTGGCCATTGAGCGAGCCTGTGAAAGCGGCTGCGATGTTGCCATGATCTCTCGTGGGGGATATGGTTTGACGCGTTTGTTGCCACGTTTGAATTATTCAAAAATTAAAAAGTCCATCCTTGCTGGCACCAAATTTTTAGGGTTCAGCGATTTCACGGCTTTTCAAATGGCAGTTTTGAGCCGTACCCAACAAATCACCTGGAGCGGACCGAGCGTGATGGACGACTTGGGCGTGGACCAGCCCGACGACATCATGCTGGCTTGTTTGGATGATTTGTTGGCTTCTCAAATCGAAGGCGCGGGTTGGAGCATGAAAAAAACTGCACTGAATGGTTTTTTAGACCATTGCACACCAAGCCAAGCCAAGGCCTCCGTGTTGGCCAAAGAGGCGGTCCTTTGGGGGGGCAATTTGAGCGTTTTGTGTGCTTTGATGGGAACCCCTTATTTCCCTAGCATCAAGGGGGGGGTTTTGTTTTTGGAAGACACGGCTGAGCACCCTTATCGCATCGAGAGAATGCTCAGCCAGCTCTTGATGTCTGGCGTTTTAAAAGATCAAAAGGCCGTTGTGCTCGGACAATTCAATCGCTATGCTTTGAACGCTCACGACAAAGGATTCAATTTCAACAAGGTCGTGAGTTTTCTTCGCTCCCATCTTAAAGTCCCTATCTTGACTGATTTGCCCTTTGGTCACGTGCCCGTCAAAATTTGTATTCCCTTTGGACAAAAGGTCACCTTGACTCGAGAGCTCAACGAATTCTTTTTGCTTTGGCCGCATGTTCATGGATGAGGCGGCTTCGACTGTTGGTATAAAAATTCATGCGAAGAGCTTCAAGAGCGTTTTTTTTAACGATAATGAAGCCTGCTATGTTCTCTCACCACTTACCCTCGGAGCTTTGAATGCAAAAGGACGTCTTTTTTTCATCTGAAAACCATCGATTGGCTGCAGTTTTACACGTGCCTGATGATCTTAAAGCTGGGGAGAGGCGCGCAGCAGTGGTGGTTCTTCATGGCTTTGGCAGCAATAAAAACGGCGGAATTTCCAAGGCGGCTTTTGAGTTGTTTTCATCTTTGGGTTACATCACGCTCAGATTCGATATGCGAGGATGTGGCGACTCTGAGGGTGAACGTGGACGAGTCATTTGCCTTGAACAAGTTAAGGACACTCAAGCGGCCATCGATTTTTTACAAACCCAAGACAACGTGGACTCCCACAAAATAGGTGTCATGGGGCACAGTTTTGGTGCAGCTGTTGCTGTGTATGCCGCTGGTGTGGATCCAAGAATCGCTGCTTGTATTTCAACGGGTGGATGGGGTGATGGGGAGAAGAAGTTCAGAAAGCAACACGCTTCTGATGCAGCTTGGAAAAAGTTCACTGACATGATGAGTCTTGGGCGTGCCAAGTTGGCCCGGGGCGAGTCGATGATGGTGCCACGTTACGATATCGTGCCCATTCAACCAGGGCTTCGCAATCAACTCTCTCCTGGATCCATCACAGAGTTTCCCTATGAAGTCGTTGAAAGCATGTTCAACTTCAAAGCCAATGAGGTGGTGGGTCAAATTGCACCCAGGCCTTTGCTTTTGTTGCACCCCTCGATGGACACCGTCACGCCAACAGAGCAATCGGTGGATTTGTTCATGCATGCAGGTCAGCCCACTGACTTGCATTTGTTTGCCCAAACCGACCACTTCATCTTGAGTGAAGGCAATACCATGGTGATCGACTTGGTCAGCGCTTGGTTGAAAAAGAATTTACCACTCTAAGCCTTTGCGGATGGCTTGGGTGAATGACAGATGGGTGGAGTCGTGCTTTGATAGAGTGTTTATTTTTTAGGCCTTTGATGATGATAAAAATATCTTTTTTTAAGAGCGTTCCTTTGGGTTTGTGCCTGGTTTGGGGTGTTTTTGTTGCTGGCACTGGTCACGCTCAACTCAACAATTATCCCAATCGACCCATCAAACTGGTGGTTCCCTTTGTGCCTGGCGGCACTTTGGATGTGGTGGCGCGCTTGCTAGGCAAAAACCTCTCTGAGTCTTTTGGACAAGCGGTGATCGTTGACAACAAGGCGGGTGCAGGTGGTGTTGTCGGTGTCGATTATGTGGCCAAAAGTGCTCCTGATGGCTACACCTTGGTGCTGAACTCAGCGACACCCATGGTCACGGTTGTGAGCTTGCAAAAGACCCCCTATGATTTGCTTCGTGATTTATACCCAGTCAGCCAAGTCAGTACATTTGATTATGTGCTGAGTGTGAATGCCAAGTCAGGCATTCAAAACATTCAAGATTTGGTGCAATTGGCCAAGAAACAGCCAGGCAAATTGAATTACGCCAGTGCTGGTACGGGTTCTGGTCAGCACATGTACATGGAGTTGGCCAAAAGTGTTGCAGGCATTCAGTTGCAGCACATCCCTTACAAGGGCAATGGCCCCGCGATGCAAGCACTGTTGTCGGGCGAAGTGGACTTGATTTTTGACACCACCTTGGGCATCTTGCCTCAAGTGCAGGGAGCCAAACTCAGGCCGCTCATGACCAGCAGCTCTAAGCCGATTGCAGTTTTGTCGGGTGTACCCACGATCGAAAGTTTGTACCCTGGCTCCAGTATTCAAGGCTGGCACGGTGTATTTGCGCCTTCTGCCACCCCAAAAGAAGTGCTT
>CAIMNS010000211.1 GCA_903842945.1 uncultured Burkholderiales bacterium | reverse complement strand
TGGGGTAACGGCCCTCTTCAGAAGCATTTCATTGTTGCTGCCTAAAGCCACCATGGATCTATCGAACTCACCACCTATCAGTTCTTTGGCCTTCGGAGATGCGCCAGAGGCTTTCGCCGTCAATGGAGAACGTAAATCCCAATAGACTTGATCTCCGTTGGCAATTGCGGCGTCTGGTTTGAAAGACAGGCCTCTGTTCAAAAGCCTTTGCCGCACTGAGGTCGGCAAAAAGGTCAATTCCTCATGACCGCCAGAGCACGTGAAGAAAAGAAGGCGAACCTTGGTAGGCAAGCTGTCTGGCGATGGAAAAGTTTTCAGCGTCCATGGCTCGCACAACAATCTGTTGGATGTTGATTTCAATGACAGGGCGTAGCTGGTTTGAGCTTGAAGGCCCTTGACATGAAATTTCCAATAGCTGCCCTGCGTATCGGTCATGGTACCCATGACTTTCAAATCGTTGACCCATAAAACAGGTGCACTTTGAAGGGCATTTAAGAAGGAAACCTTGATCAGAAAACTCTCGTGTGACACGGTGGGAAGGATGTGCTGCACACGACCTTGGTCCCAAGCCTGGTCTTTTTTATCTGGGCGAGTTTTAGAAAACACAGCCTCAGGCAAGGAGGCCAGCAATGAAGGCGCTGCAGCAGCGGTTAAGAATTGACGTCTTTTCACATTAAATCTTTCATTCCAAAATCAATCAAAAAGGACAACGGTCCTTCAAGTCCATTGTCTATACTAAACTCGCACGGCCTAACAAGTTTACGTGATAACCCTCAATCCATCGATCTCCAAGGACATTCAAAGGACCTATGCAACAAGATAAAAAGAAATGATAATGACCCCTTTTGATCGATGGAGCTTCATCGTTTTTTCCACAAGGAGTCACCATGTGTAGATGGGTTGCATACGCGGGCACGGAAATCTATTTAGAAGATTTACTCTTTCATCAAGAGCACTCCATCGTTCAGCAAAGCTTGGCGGCGACTCAATCATCTTGGGTCACCAATGGAGATGGTTTTGGCGTTGCTTGGTACAACCAGAAAAAAACGCCTGGACTGTTCAAAGATATTTTACCGGCGTGGAACGACAGCAACCTCAGGTCGCTGGCTGCAAACATTCAAACCCAATTGTTTTTTGCGCATGTGCGAGCGACAACTGGCACCTCTATTTCTAGAAACAACTGTCACCCCTTCGTCTGGGAAAATTGGACCTTCATGCACAATGGGCAGATAGGCAATTGGGACACATGCCGCAAAGATGTTGAGAGTTCGATTGATCAAACACACTATGCTCACCGCCAGGGAACCACCGACAGTGAAGCACTTTTTCTTGTGGCTCTCAGCAAAGGCCTGATCCGCGATCCGGTTCGTGCAATGACTGAAACGTTTCGTGATGTTTCTCGCATCAGGGATAAAAACAAATCCGTCGATCCCATGCGAGTGTCTTGCGCGCTGACCAATGGAAAAGAAATGTGGGCCTTTCGGTATTCAAGCGATGAACGTTCGCCAAGCATGTATTTTGGCTCACCCCATACTCGCTCAGAACAATTGAGCAGCAACCCCATCAACACCATTGCTTCAGAGCCTTCTGATTCAGAAAAAGAACATTGGTTCAAGGTGGATGAAGGACAAGGCCTTCATTGGACAGAACAGGGTCTCGAGCATTTCTCCATCACCGTTTGAACACAAGTTGCTTTGAACAAGCGTTTTTGAAAGCTAATCATCCATATTTTTTGCATTCAAACACAGTGAAAAAATAAACATCGCTTCCACTCGAATGTAAGGGTATCAAGCGTGTGAAATAGCTTTGTAACATTCTTGTGCTAAAGTCATCCAATGATAACCATTGTGATTGCGTCCTATCAATATGGGCATTTGGCCGCCCACTGCATTGAGTCAGTTTTGTCTCAATCCAAACAACCCTCTAAAGTATTTTTCGTAGACGACGGAGCATGCGACTGCCATCATTTGCCCGACATGTACCCGGACATCGAGTACGTTTTCAGGCGTCAAAACCTGGGAACCGTCAAAAACTTTCAAGACATGCTGATGAGGGTTGAGACTGACTATGTGATGTTTTTGGGTGCCGACAATTGGTTGCGTTCTGACGCCATTGAATTGTTGTCTCCATTCAAAACCGATATTGTGACCTATGACATCATCGTGACGGGCGAGTTGAAAAGTGAAATCCATGAGCGCGTGCCTCAGATGACCTTCCCATTACATGGTGATTTTTATTGGAACCGGGTGGGTCAACATCATGGGTCCATGATGTACAAAACCGCATTAGGCCAACAAATTGGCTACTCTCAGAGCAACTCCAAACACCCCCAAGAAGACTGGAATTTATGGGATCAAATGATCGAGCGTGGTGCTACGGTTGGAAGCATCAATCAAGGACTTTTATATTACCGAAGACACAAATCGAATTTTTTGAAATACTGCTCAGAAACCAATGAACAGTCCATGCTCAGACAAAATCTAGAACTTCTCACTCAGACTGAGTGCATAGAATAAAATCCTGTCTGGTTTTTGCTCACTCATCAGAGCAAGCATTGAAGATCACTTCCCTCTTTTTATCGCTGATTTTGATGGGTCAAGTCATCTTCAAGTCCGTGAACATAGGACTTCATCAGTAACTTTTTCTCGAGCGAGTCAACACGGCTCGCCAAGGTTCCCAAGCGTCCCAAGAAAGTTAGTGTTCGCCAGAACAAAGAACTTGTGAGCTTTAGCTTTGTGCCTCGAGTTTGGAATTTAAGTTTTAAATATTTCAAATTCATGAATCTCACATAAAAACCACATCCATGGATTCATAACGATTGGACCGCGTGAGTTTTAGTTTCTCATTTCTCTACGCCCGTTCCATCGAAACAATGAAGGCCTGCGAAGGGTACCGATCCATGGGTCCGTGGCTGATGAGAAAATTTATTTCAGCCATGTGAAGGTGATGAAACATGAAATTAATACGGATGTAATATTTAAATTGAACAATGAGAAAGTCGAAAAGAACTTTTAAATCACTTTAAACACCATTAACATGAAAAAATCAACAAACTCTAATTTGAACGGTTTTCATCAAAAACACTTTTCAAATCAGCCTAGCATCGCAGCTTTTGCTGTTGGCCTCTTGATTTCCTCTTTCGTGAGCGCAAACGCTCAGACACAAGACAGCAGCGATGCTGACATCAAGGTGATCGAAATTGCCGCAAAAAAGACGCGCTCAACCACCTCTTTATCCTCAACAGATGTACAAACTCTGCTGCCTGGCACCAACCCGATCAAAGCTCTTCAAATGCTGCCAGGTGTGAATTACCAAACGGCCGACCCTTGGGGCAACAATGAGCAAAATGCTCAATTGTTCATCCACGGCTTTAGCACCCAACAACTGGGTTACACCTTGGACGGCATTCCATTGGGGGACCAACAATACGGCAACTACAACGGCTTGTCACCCCAGAGGGCCATCACGAGTGAGAACGTGCGTTCTGTCATTTTGAACTCAGGCGCTGGAGATCTGGGAACGGCCTCCACCAGCAATTTGGGCGGCACCATTGAAACTTACAGCTCTGACCCCCTAAAAACCAGGGGCTCCAGGATTGAACAGACCTTGGGCAGCTACTCGACCAACAGGACTTTTTACCGTTATGACACGGGCACCTATGGCCTAGATCAGTCCAATTCAGCTTACTTGTCCTTCATGCGCTTGGATGCAAAAGCTTGGGACTTTGAAGGCCACCAAGGTGGCAAACAAATCAACGGTAAATTCATCAAGAACATGAGTGGAGACAAATTCACCGCTTACTTCAACTACAACGACAAAATTGAGCCCAATGAGGACTCCATTGCACGCTCTGCCACAGAGAAGTACCAACCCTACACACGTCCTTTCATGTACCCCAATTTGGCCAGCTATGTGGCCTACTTGGACCCCAAGACAAGTGCTACACCTGCATCAGTGGGCAACAACTACGCCAACTACTACAGCGCAGCACAGAGAACGGATTACTTGGGTTATTTGAAATACGACGCCGATTTGTCCAATGGCATGCGCTGGAGCAACCAGGTGTACTTCCACAACGACAAAGGAGCTGGTTTGGTGGCGGGCCCCGTGGGTGTCGCTGGTCTTCCAGGACTCTTTGGTGTGTATTTCCCTAACCAAAACCTCAAAGATGTGTTTGGTGGGTCGGGCATTGCGCTCAGAACAACTGAGTACAGCATCAACCGAAGCGGTTTGTTGAGTAAGTTCAATTTGGAAAATGCTGACCATCGCTTTGAAGCAGGTATTTGGACCGAGAGAAACGAGTCCTCTGCTTACAGAAGATGGTATGCCTTCAACCTGAACAACCCCAGCAACCCTACCCCCTACGACAAGCCCACGGGCAACCCCATGTTCACGCAATATGGCAGCCAAATCGTCGACACCGTGTTTCAACCCTATGTTCAAGACGCTTGGCAAGTCAAACCCAATTTGACCGTGCAAGGCGGCTTCAAGTCCTCCTTGCAATTTGCAACGGGTGACTTCCCCGTCCAACAAAAGGCGGGCTCCATCTCTGGCGGTTTCCCAGCTCTGCCTGTTGGCACCATCAACACCAAAGCGATGTTCTTGCCGCAAGTGGGTTTTGCTTGGGACTTGTCACCTAAATCACAAGTGTTTGGCAACATCCAAAAAAATCTTCGCCAATTCGTCACCTATGGCGCGGGCGGCCTGTCTCCCTGGAGCTTGAGCAGCCAAGCCGCGTTTGATTTGTTTGCCAAAAACGCGCAGCCAGAGACTGCCGTTACCTTTGAGATCGGCTACCGTGGCAGCAGCAAAGTTGAAGACAGCTTCATCACCGAAGTTGACGGTCAAATCAACTTGTACCACGTGGACTTCAAAGACCGCCTCTTACAAATTGCCTCAACGCCTGTGATCAACACCATCAACCCTGGCAACCCAATTTTGGCCAACGTTGGCGGTGTTAAAACAGACGGCTTGGACATTGGGGGCACTTTGCGCTTCGGTAGCAGATTCTCCTTGTACAATGCCTTGTCCTACAACCAATCTACTTACACCCAAGACTACACCACGGGTGCCACCGGTTCTGTGGTGGCAACAAATGGTAAACAAGTTCCAGGCAGCCCACAGTGGCTTGAAAAATTTGTTTTGACTGGCCAGTTCGGTGATATCGAGGCGCAATTGGTAGGTGACTTTGTAGGCAAACGTTATGCCACTTATCTGAACGATTTATGGGTTGACCCCTACTTCATCACGTCCATGAACATCACAAGTAAATTGCCTTCCCTTATGGGCGACAGCGTTAAGAATTCAAAACTGCGCCTGTCCATCACCAATTTGATGGATGTCAAGGGTGACTTGAATGTGGGTGTTGGAGCGGTCTCTGGTAGCTACACCACTTACCCCATTGCGCCCAGACAATTCTTCTTGACCTACAGCGGATCTTTCTAATGAACCCCTTGCCTCCTATGCAAAGAAGAGGTTTCATCGAACACGTGGGCTTGTCCCTCGGTTCGATGGGCTTGATGGGTCTGGGTGGACTGTCGCTAAGAGCGCAGGCCCAAGTCCCTCAAGCCCCTCAAGCTTTGGGGCACAACAAAGTCGAGCTCTTTGCCCACCGGGGTGCCAGCGCACTGCGACCTGAGCACACCTTGGCCGCCTATGTGTTGGCCATTCGCCAAGGCGCAGACTACATCGAACCCGATTTGGTCAGCACCAAGGACGGTGTGTTGGTCGCCAGACATGAAAACAACCTGACAGAAACAACCGATGTGGCCACGAGGTCAGAGTTTGCAGATAAAAAAACCAAAAAAACCATCGATGGACTCACAGAAGAGGGATGGTTTGTCGAGGACTTCAAGTTCGATGAGCTCAAAAAGCTCAGGGCCATCGAGCGTCTTGGCACGGTCAGGACTTGGAACAACCCCTACAACGGGATGTACCAAATTCCAAGCTTTGAAGAAATCATTGAATTGGTGGCCGCTGAATCCGCTGCCATTGGACGCCCCATTGGTTTGGTGCCTGAAATCAAACACTCCACCTACCACCAAAGCATTGGCTTGAAGATGGAGGATCGCTTCATGGATGTGTTGCGCGCTCACCCCTATCTCAAAACCGCCCCGCTTGAGATCCAGTCCTTTGAGGTCAGCAACTTGAAGTACCTACGAGAAAAACTTGGTCACGCCAAGAATTTGCGCATCATGCAGTTGGTGAGTTTTGGCCCTGGGCCAGCTGGCATGCCAGGAGACGCTTATGTCAGCAAGTCAGGCTTGACCTATGAGCAAATGCTCACGCCCAAGGGCCTCAAAGACATCGCCAAGTACGCTGATGTGGTCGCCCCCAACAACCGCATGGTCATCCCTTTGGGAGCGGACCAACGGCTGACAACACCCACACGCCTTGTGGCCGATGCGCATGAAGCAGGCCTTAAAGTGCACACGTGGACTTTCCGGCCCGAAAATCGTTTCTTGGCTGCAGAGTTCAGAAACAATGCGGGAGAGAACAGCAGAAATGAAGCTGGCTCAGTGGCGGAAATGCTCACCTACATCAAAGCTGGGATTGATGGGTTTTTCTCAGACGACTCTGCGCTGGGTCGTCAAGCCATTGAAGCCTCTATGGTGAACGCTGTCAAAGGCTGAGAAATCTATACGCTATGCAAGTTGACTACAAGCAGTTTTCCGACCCACACAGCAACAAATGGTGGATCATTGCAAGCGTATTGATTTTTCAAGCACTGGTCCTTGTGGCCATTCAAATGGGCATGGGTCAAAGGTTCATGAGGATCGTTCAAACGCCTATCGAGGCTGAATTGATTCAAGCACAAAAGCCTAAAATTGATCCCCCCAAACCCCCTCCTGTTGACAAACCACCGCCCAAAACAGTGGTGAAACCTGACTATGTGCCACCGGTTGAGGTTCCCCATGTGGCCATCCCAAACAACGCCATTGCTCAATTCAGCTCAACGCCTCAAGCTCCTAGCCCCAAAGCCGCCGAGGCGCCCCCAGCGCCCCCACCACCGGCACCTGCGGTGAGAACGCCAGCGGTGATCAATGCCTCTTCGAGCTGCGAGACCCCAGAGTACCCCAGTCAATCCAGAAGACTTCAAGAGAGCGGCACCGTTCAATTGCGTTTTTATGTGGGCGCAGACGGGCGTGTCCTTGAATCCTCTGTAGAGAAGTCCTCCGGCTACAGACGGCTCGATGAGGCAGCCAGGCTGGCCTTGGCGAAATGTCAATTCAAACCCGGCACCGTGGACGGCAAACCCGAGCCAAGTTGGGCCAATTTAAGGTATGTCTGGAAATTAGAAGAGTAGATCCTCTTTGGCGTCGTCCTCACAACATTCAATTTCTCCTTTCACTTGCAATACACTTGAAATCAAGCTTTGATCCCTTTTTAGTCTTTTGTCAATACACCACCATGAACACCATTCACAAGCGTTTTAAACACCTCCTCTTGCTCGCCTCTTTGAACCTCTTTTGGGCTCCAGTTTGGTCACAAAGTGCAAGCACCAACGCCAACGAAGAGATCGAGAAAGCTTTTGGCTTGATGTCTCTCTTAGAGCAATCGGATTGGGTAGCGAAGATCACCTTGATCATCTTGGTGCTGATGAGCGTGTCTTCTTGGTATGTGATCATCAGTAAACTGCTGACCCAAAGTCATGTGTTCAAAATGGCTCAGGAGATCAACGACGCCTTTTGGGCGTGCAGCAGCATCCAAGCGGGCGAGAAGACCTTGAGCGAGAAAAGTCCTTTTAAATTCTTGATTCATGTGGCCCTTCAAGCCTCTGCACCACAAAAAGGCATCTTAGCTCCGGTTGAGCCAAAAACATGGTTATCGATCTCTATCCAAAGGGGCACGTCTCAAATTCAAGGCCAAATGCAAGGAGGACTTTCATGGTTGGCCACGGTCGGTTCAACGGCACCTTTTGTGGGCTTGTTTGGAACGGTCTGGGGCATCTACAATGCCTTGATGAAAATTGGCTTGACAGGTCAAGCTTCCATCGACAAAGTGGCAGGGCCCGTGGGTGAATCTTTGATCATGACGGCCATTGGTTTGGCCGTTGCGGTTCCTGCGGTTCTGGGGTACAACTGGCTGGTCAAAAGGAACAAAGCCGTCCTTGAAAGCGTCAATGCTTTTGGCTCAGATTTGCATTCCGTACTAAGTTCAAAGTAAGAACACGCACCGTTTTTACTCTGCACCACTCTCAACGAACGAAGCTCACCCAATGGCCATCAATTTGTCATCGCAATCCGACGATGAAGTCTTAAGTCAGATCAACACCACGCCGCTTGTTGATGTGATGCTGGTGCTGCTGATCATCTTTTTGATCACGATTCCAGTGGTCACCACCTCAGTCAATGTCAGTCTCCCCTTGGAGAGCAACGTTCCGCGTCAACAAAAACCTGAGACCATCATCATTTCGGTCAACTCCAAGGGACAAACCTTTGTGTTTGACACCCAAGTTTCCAACAACGAAGCTTTGTTCAAGATTTTAAAACCCTATGCTCTTTTGACACCACAACCAGAGGTGCAAATCAGAGGAGATGCGCAAGGTGAATTTCAATCGGTTGGGCGAGTGATCAATGTACTTCAAAGGCTTGGCTTGTCCAAGGTCGGTTTTATCACTGAGCCCAAGTAGTCAAGGAATGGTCAAGCATGCACTCTTCATTCAATAAAGACGAATCCGCTCTTCCCCAATTGGATCCCGAGCCCGATGTCATGATGGACATCAACACCACGCCATTGATTGATATTTTGTTGGTGCTGATCATCATGTTGATCATCACCATTCCAGCTCAATTGCACAGCGTGAACTTGGACATGCCTGTGAATCAGGCTCAAAAAACCAAAGAACCCGAAGTCATCAAAATCAGCATTGATGATCAAAACAGGATCCTCTGGAATGGCATCTCCATAGAAAATCAATTCGACTTGGAATCAAGGTTCACTGCCCTGAGCAACAAACAGGACCCTGCTGAAATTCATATCCTTTCAAGTGGAAAGGCAAAGTACGGTACCGCCATCAAAGTCCTAGCAAGCGCCCAAAGACATCAGATCAAAAAAATAGGTATCGTAGGCATCGATGAGTTTGCGCAGTAAGGGCTCCCCTCCTGGGCTTACCCCTTGAAGCACGGCCGTCAAAATACGGCTGATTCCACCCGCCCTCTTGCTCTGTATGAAAAAGCGCATGGTCCTTACGAAATTGCACCTCAATGCGCAAAAATACATGCGATCAGGTGCAACAAAAGCCGCCCATCAAAACTGGGGTTCAAGAGAACCCCAAGAATTGATCACTCCTCCTCAGTCTCATCCTCACCTTGGACATCCATGACAGCCATTTCTGCATATTGGATGGCATTCAATTGGTGACGGT
>CAIMNS010000210.1 GCA_903842945.1 uncultured Burkholderiales bacterium | reverse complement strand
GGCTGCAAGCATTTTGATTTTTTCAACCATGATTTGAGCTTGCGTCAATTGCTCTTTTGCGCGTTTAATTTCACCCTCAAAGCTGTAATTGAGTTGAAGAGGCATTTGCAGTCTCAATTCCACCAATCGGTTGGAGGTGCCTGGATAGTGATCAATGGATGCGCCCCAAGTCAGGTCAGTTTTCTTTAACGAGAGCGCCAACTCCATGGCCGCACTGGCGGCTTTCTCCCGTTCTAGGGCTGCGATGACATCAGGGCGTAAAAGCACCGCTTTGTCAATTTGAGTCAGGGCGTCATCTAAATTAAAGGGGTTGTTTTTAGAAGAAGCCAAACCACGGAAATCTGGCTTCACTCGCCAAGACAGGGGGGATGTTTTGAGTTTGATCAGTTGGGACAAGGCCAAAGCGGCCATTTGTCGGTCAAGCTTTGCAGCTTGCGCATCGGCTTGTGCTCTTTGATTTTCTATGGAGATACGAAAGGCCTCCTGTGCCGATAGATCCCCATTTTTCAATCGAATGCTAGCCGTTTCATGTGTTTTTTGATAATTTTGGGCGATGGCGAAAAACTCCTCCTCCCTCATCTGTGCGGCATACAAGTCAATGAATGCAGTGTAGGCAAGGAGTTGTTGTCCAATCAAGGTATCGCTTAAATCAAAAAGGGAGGCTGAAAGCAAATTCTTGGCGGTCTGCGCTCTCAAGGCTCTTTTGTCACCTCTCTCCCAAGTCCAGTCAACGCCCAAAGATTTGTCGATGCGCTTGTCGTTCAAAATAGATCCCGCCCCAAGGCCATTTTGCAAATCCATTTGGCTCGCCCGCGTGCTCAGCACGGGCAGGGGGGCACGATCTGCAGCAAGGAGATCGCCTTGGGCCGATTGGGCACTCGAGCGCGATAAGCCCACCTCAAAGTTGACTTTTGCTGCACTCAATACATCAGACCATTGAAGGTAGGTCCATGCAATCGGGTCCATTGACTTTTTCAAGTCCATAGCAGCCATGTCAGAGTTTTGTTTTTCCAACCTGGGTTGACTTGGGGGTGATACCATTTGTTGCCCAAGAACATGGGAGACTGGAAAAAAGAACGCACCAAAAACAAGGGTTAACCCTAGAATGTAGGGTGATTTGAAAGTAAAAAAGAGTCGTTTGTTTTGCATGCTCCGTTTATCCCCTATTTTCCCTGACCAAAGCCTGACCAAGGTGTTTTTTTATCCGTCATGAGAGTTTTACTCGTTGAAGATGATCACGTTCTTAAAACCATCATGCTCAAGTCACTTGAGGATGCGGGTCATCGTGTGGATGTGGCAAGCCAACTTGATGAGGCAAGCCATTTCGCGCTTGTGCAGTCTTACGATGCCATCTTGCTCGATTTAAATCTTCCCCAAAAGGACGGCCCAAATGCAGCGATGGGCAGTGGTTTGACTTTGCTCAAAGAGTTGCGCGCCAGAGGCAACACGACGCCCGTGCTTGTCTTGACGGCAAGAAATCGGACAGAAGAGCGCATTGCTGGCCTTGACGCGGGCGCCGATGACTATTTGGGCAAACCCATTGATTTGGCCGAATTGGAAGCAAGGCTAAGGGCCCTGGCCAGGCGAAGTAGCAACACCAGTGACCTTCAAAAGGTGGGCAAGCTTTGTTTGGACCGCAAGCAAAAAAGAGTTTTTGTCGACAACAAGGAAATCATCTTTCCGGCACGTGAGTATGAGGTGCTGTCGCATTTGATGACCCCGCCAGGTAGGACGGTCAGTAAAAAAGAAATGTCAAGTAAATTGTCTGACTTTGATGATGTTTTGGGTGACAATGCATTGGAGACGTTCATCTCAAGGCTAAGAAAAAAGATCCAAGGCTGTGGCGTGAACATCAGAACGCTTAGAGGGTTGGGTTATTTGTTGGAAGAGGAAAAAGATGAAAAATATTAAACTGCCTTCCTTGACAAGCCAACTTTTAAAAAGCCTGTATGTGCCACTTTTCTTCACTTGGATTTTTGGAATCGTTGTCGTTGTAGCCGTTGCCACCTATTTCACTGAGCAAGCGTATGACCGAGCATTGCTTGATGATGCGTATTCAGTGGCTCGACATGTCGCGGTCAATAACTCTAAAAATTCGATAGAGTTGGAAATTGATCTCTCTGCCAATGAAATGACGACGCTGTTGTATGATCAAAGCGAAATCATTTATTTTCAAGTTCTCAACACGGATGGCTCGATGATTGCCGGGCATCCTGGATTTAAAGCGTCCTTGCCAGGCATAGGTGAGCCACCACGTTTTTCAAACTTAGAGTTTCAGGATAAAAACTT
>CAIMNS010000209.1 GCA_903842945.1 uncultured Burkholderiales bacterium | reverse complement strand
TCGATGGGCCAAGACCATGAAACCCGATTTGTTTTTTAAATTGGTCCATGTGGGGATGTTTTTGACGGGTTGCAAACTCATTTGGGATGCTTTTGGCGCTTGAGGTGTTCTTGCGAGCGTTGAATGCAAAGGGGTGTTTGAAGTGCGGCTTTTTGAGACTTTTGAATCGGTGATGGCCTTGGTGGGGCAAGAGGTGGCTCAAAGCGATTGGGTTCGAATCACTCAAGAGCGCATCGATGTGTTTGCAAATGCGACCGGAGATCACCAATGGATCCATTCAGATCCGATAAGAGCGTCCCATGGACCCTTCAAGACCACCATCGCACATGGTTTTCTCAGCTTGTCCATGGTCCCGAAACTCTTTGAGCAATCGATCAAGTTTCAAATGTGCTCCATGGCGATCAATTATGGATTGAACAAGGTGAGGTTCACCGATGTTCTTCCTGTCAACAGTCGCATCAAGGCATCCTTCTCACTGATCGGTGCCAACCTCATTGAAGAGCCCAAAGGCATGCAATCGACCTGGCACGTGGAATTAAAAAGGGAGGGCCATGACAAACCAGTGTGCGTTGCTGAAAGTGTGTTGCGTCACTACGCTTGAGTGCCTTTTTTTAAATGGCGCCGCTGAAGTTTTGTTGCCTCCAGGCCTCGTACAAGACAATGGCGACGGTGTTGGACAGGTTGAGGCTTCTTTGCCCGTTCATCATTTTGAGCCGTAGCAAATGAGAGTGATCGAATTGTTCTCTGATAGGGGCAGGCAGGCCACTTGTTTCTTGTCCAAAAAGCAGCCAGTCTCCAGGTAAAAAATTCGTTTCATGAACATAGGACACGCCCTTGGTGCTCAACGCAAACAAGCGCGATGCTTTGGGGGATTGTTGTTCTAAAAACGTGTCCCAGTCGGGGTATCTTTGTACGTCGGCATATTCGTGGTAATCGAGTCCCGCGCGTCTCATCAATTTGTCTTCCATGGTGAAGCCAAGGGGTTCGATGAGATGCAGTTTTGAGCCGGTGTTGGCGGCCAGACGAATGATGTTGCCCGTGTTGGGCGGGATCTCCGGCTGGTAGAGGATAATTTGGAACATAAGGTGCCATGATAACCCTGTCGTGTGCCCCCAAGGACTGGGTGACAGTGACTGGTCGATTTAACTTTGAGCGAGAATGGTATTGAGTCCCAACGAACGCATTGACCAAGAAGCCTCAAGGCTTTGGCTGGAAGCCAAAAGTATGGGGCGATTCACACATGCACATCCCTTGCGCGATGAAGTCAGCCGTCGTCTTTTTGAGCATCTGCAGGCCATGATTTTAAATCCCAAAGACTGGATGGCCTGGCGCCCCTTGTCAGGGGGTTCAAGGTCAATGCGTGAATTGAGTCTGCGGTTTCCAAAGTCAAGAGGTCATTTTTGGCAGGAAAGTCCCTTGGCAAGACAAGCTGTCCTGGAAGCTCAAAAGCCTCAAAGTCTCAGGCAGTGGAGCAAACGGTTTTTATCGCTGAGCCGTTCAAACCAAGCTCAGCCCCTCCTTGATTTCACGCCCGATTCCATGGATTTGATTTGGTCCCATTTGGGTCTGCACAACGAGTTTGATCCCATAGAGGTCTTCAAAACTTGGGCCCGCTTGTTGAGGCCTCAGGGGGTGGCTGTGTTCTCTTGCTGGGGGCCAGACACCTTGAAGGAATTGAGGTCTTTGTATGCGAGCTTGGGGTGGCCTCAAGCCATGCACCCCTTGGTTGACATGCACGACTGGGGGGATTTGTTGGTACAAAACGGTTTGTCCGACCCGGTCATGGACATGGAGTATGTGAGCTTGACCTATGACAAGGTGGATGTGTTGTTGTCAGATTTGAGATTGTTAGGCCGAAACTTAAACCCAGCCCGTCTGGGGTCTTTGCGAACCCCATCTTGGTTGAAAGTCTTGCGTGTTGCTTTAGAGCAAGAGCGCCTGAAGGCCGGCGGACGCCTGACATTGAGCTTTGAGATCATCTATGGCCATGCGTTCAAAGCCAGCCCCAAGGCCTTGATGGCCAAGGAAGTACAAGTGTCTTTACATGACATGAAGGCGCAACTTAAAAATAGGCCTGTGCGCTAGTCAAAGGCGTGTAAGAGTTGCTTATATTTTAAGCAAAGCCAATTGAATATTTGAATAAAAATGTTCAAAGTGAGGATTTAGGGCTTGGCTGTCAGTTTTATTTCAGCATTGCCTTGTTACAATCACAGGGTTTTCGAGCAGATGACTTGAAAATGGCAGTCCGCTGAGAGGTGGTTTGTCTTAAGGCCGTTTTTTTTAGGCAATTTAAAGATGAAGATGAAAAATTTGATTCAAAAACTCAGCCTTGCTGGGCTCGTCTCTGGTGTTTGGTTCAGTCAAGCGGCCTGGGCCGTCAATGACTTGGTGGGTGGACCCGCTGTCATGCAGTTGAATTTACAACCTGCAGCCACCAAAATTGCTGCAGAGCAGGCTTGGCTTCATTGGTTCATGTTGATCATCTGTACAGTCATCTTTTTGGCGGTTTTTGGCGTGATGTTTTACTCCATTTTGAAGCACAGAAAGTCATTGGGTCATCCCGCCGCTTCCTTTCATGAGTCGGTCAAAGTTGAGATCGCTTGGACAGTGATTCCTTTCATCATTGTGATTTTGATGGCCTTGCCTGCAACGAAAGCGGTTGTGGCCGCCAAGGACACGTCCAATGCGGATTTGACCATCAAGGCCACGGGCTATCAGTGGAAGTGGGGTTATGACTATTTGAAAGGCGAGGGAGAGGGCGTCTCTTTCTTGTCCACCTTGAGCAACGAGCACCGCGAGCTCTCCAACAGCGGCGCAGTCGGTGTATCGATTGACAACTATTTGCTAAAGGTTGACAACCCATTGGTTGTGCCTGTGGACAAAAAAATCAGAATCATCACAACGGCCGTGGATGTGATTCACGCTTTTTCAGTCCCCTCATTTGGGATCAAACAAGATGCGATTCCAGGCTTTGTCAGAGACACCTGGTTCAGGGCCGAGAGAACCGGGGATTTTTATGGTCAGTGCCAAGAGTTGTGTGGCAAAGAGCATGCGTACATGCCCATTCATGTGAAAGTTCTCAGTGCAGAAGATTATGCGGTTTGGGCCAAAGAGGCTCAAGCAAAAATGGCCGCCTTGCAAGACGATCCCTCTAAGGTTTGGGCTTTGGACGATCTCTTGAAAAGAGGAGAGAAGGTGTATGCGGCCAATTGT
>CAIMNS010000208.1 GCA_903842945.1 uncultured Burkholderiales bacterium | reverse complement strand
AGTTTGGTGTGGTAAACCCTTGGTTATTTTTCACACTTAACGCATTTAACAATGTTAGATTCTTTGAAGTTTGCTAATGGCTCTTAAAGTATTTAACCTTGACGGAAAATTAAATTGCTCACCAACACCTCTCCCTCCATTTCCAAGCCTCTCTTGAGAAATCTTGTCTTAGCCTCGTGTTGCTTCATGTTGGCCACTTCATATGCCCAAACTACCGCCACCTTGAAAGTTGAAGGCGCGACTTTAAAACCAATCACACTGCGCGACTTCTTATCGCAAGTTCAGCAGTCCAACGCTTTTTTAAACACTAAAAAGCTGGCTGTTGAGAGTTCTGTGGCCATGGAAGAGTCGATGGGGGCAGCCAACATCAACCCTTCTTTTACTGTGAGTCGTGGTTCTTTCTACGCTTCTAAGCCCTCAGAAACTTACAGCCCCCAATCAAATACCTATTCATTCTCGGGAACTATTGAGGCTCCTGGAAAACAACAAGCTCGCAAGGACTATGCGGCAGTTGAGGTTTCGAGAACTAAGCTTGATGCGCAAGTTTCTGTCAAAGCTATAGAAGGTGACTCAACATTTGCTTTCATAGACTCGCTTCGTTTGAAACTTATTTGGCAAGCGCTACAGACTGCCAACGAAAAAATTCAAGCAGTCAACGACAAAGAAGCTGCAGCCGCGATTGAAAACCACGCTGCAATTCAAAAAACCATTGCCAATGACTTCAAATATTTCTCTATGGGCATGAATGCATTTGTGGGGCAAGGGGTATCCCAGTTGTTTGATCCAAGAGGATCTCTCGATGTCCCCGCAAGAGAATTCAAGCCTGCAGACTACTCTGCAACTGCTTTGGCTAGACGCAATGACATAGTTTCTCTCGAAGCTGCATTAAAAGTGGCTCAAGCAAATCTCAATTTGACCGAAAAAAATAGACGTGTCGATTTATCGCCAAGCCTTTGGTACAACCACACCAATTCTTATCTTTATTCGACTACGCAGTACAACAAATCCGCCACGTATGGATTTTCATTGTCAATTCCAATACCAGTCGCTAACTTGTATGACGGCCCATTGGTTCAAGCCAACAACAACAAAATTCAAACGGAATTATTTCTAAACGATGCCAAATCTCGTGCTTTGATTGAAGCTAACCAATCACTAATGCTTTACAACTCAGCAAAAACAAGACTTGAAGAAGTTCGTGCATATAGAAATGAAGGCTTGAAAGACCAAAGCCGCACCAGCAAAAATATAGTTCAACAGCGTGAGCGCGAAGTTGACTGGATAGATGCACAAACTAATCACGTCAAAGCTTTGATTCAAATGTTGCGTACTACTGGTGATTACACCCTACCCAACCTTAATTGATTTGAAATAGTTTTATATGAAACAACTTTCATCTAATAATAAAACTTACAAGCTTTCAGGGTTTAAGGTTCATAGCCTTTTCTTCTGCTTCTTAATTGCCTTTATTGGAAATCTGGCAGAAGCACAGCAACCACCACAACAGCAACAATCAAGTAATAGCTCAAAAGCACCTCCTCCTTGCCCACCCGAATGCGGCCCAGGTGGTCCAGGTGGCGGATTTGGACCTCCCGGAGGACAAAGTGGCATGGGCGCTGGT
>CAIMNS010000207.1 GCA_903842945.1 uncultured Burkholderiales bacterium | reverse complement strand
TGGTCAAGGCCGACTCCGCCATTGCATCGATTCAAGACTTGATGGCCAAATCAAAGGCCAGCCCTGGCAAGGTGTCCTTGGCCAATGAAGGCCCCAGAACCTTTGGTGGCATCATCGCAAGATTCTTGAATGCCAAAACCAAGATGGATGCCAATTTGGTCGCCTACGCTTCGGTCAGTGTTGCCATACAAGACATCATGGGGGGACATGCAGATGCCTTGGTGGCCGATCTCGCGTCAACCGCGCAATTGGTCAAGCAAGGTCGCTTGAGGCTTTTGGCCGTCACCTCGGCCAAAAGAGTCGCAGGCTTTGAGCAAGTGCCAGCCATGGCCGAGTTGCTGCCGAATTTTGAGATGGTGGGGTGGTTTGCCATCGTGGCGCCAACTGGTACACCAAGCGGTGCGATCCATCGACTCAATGCAGAGGTCAATAAATTGTTGCTGGACCCAGAGGTGACTCAAAAGATGCTCTCCATCGGCCCCATTCCTGAGGCCTTGGGTGCGCCAGTCAAATTGGAGGCCTATCTCAAAGTGGAAAACGATCGCTGGTCAGAGGTCGCCAAAGAGATCGGCCTGCTGCCGGAGTAAGGTCTGTTCAAGGGCTGACCTTGACTTCGAAAAATCCATTTGCAGGCAAGCGGCCATCGATGTCTTTTGGAATCTTGGCTGTATTTTTGATGCGTTCAATAGAATTGGACACGACCAGGTCCCATTCTGGATTGATACTTTTTGTTTTGATTTTCCACGAGGTGACACTGCCATCAGGCGCACAGTAAAACTGAAGAACGGTGCTTGGATTGTCTAAAAAGGGTTTGTGGGTTTCAAGTCCTGTGTAAGAGGAAATAAATTGAATAATTTTGCCCTGATAGTTGGCGCTCATGGCGTTGCCAGATCCTGAGCCGTTGCTCAGGTTGGTGGCGCTGGAGGCGCCTGCGTTTTGACCGCTGGCAGAGGCATTGGAGGAGTTGCCCAAGGATTTTTGAAAGCGGCTGAGGTCTTCCATTCTGCGCTGCTCGGCTTCTTTGGCTTCTTTGGCTTGTTGCTTGGCCAACTCTTTAGCGTCCACTTTAGGCGTTTCTTTTTTAGCCTTGTCTCGCTCCTTGGCGAGTTTTAATTTTTCTTCCTCGGCTTTTCTCGCTTTCTCAAGCTCTAGATCTTTTTGTTTCTTTTTTTCCAAGTCTTTGAGACGCTGTTTTTCAGCCTCAAGTTTGCTCAACCGCTCCTTTTCCTTGGCCCTTTTTTCTTCTTCTTTTTTCTTTGTTTTCTCAACGGCCAGTTGAGCCTCCCTCAATTGGCTAGGGTTGTCTTTGGCTTGCACGGGCGGCAAAGCTTTCGTGGGAGCAACTTCTTGGGCCTCCAAACTGCCAGGCTCAGGAGGTGCAGGGTTGGTCAAATTGGGTGTGCTAGACCACAACTCTGCCGTGGAGGATTCGAGAATGGCTTCCTGATTCCAGGAGATACCCCAGGTCAATGCCATCAGCAGCAACAGGTGAGCCAAGACGGCCAAGACCAAAGAGGCGCCTTGTCGGGACTCCTTAGGCGGGCTCAGGTCAAACTGTGGGTTAAGGTGCAGCGTGGTCATGCGTGGGCGGATTCATCACGGTCAGTCGTTCATCAATTGAACGGAAAGCCCAACCCTTTGCACGCCAGCCTTTTGTAAGAGGTCCAGGACTTTGATCACCTCTTCATAAGCAAGCGCCTTGTCTCCAAAGATGACAACGGGTGTGTTGGCGTTGCCGTTTTGAAATTGAAGGGTTTTCTCAGCAAGAGAGGACTTGCTGACTTCCTCGAATTGGGTGTCCAAATCTTGTGCTTTGGCGCTGGTGGCTTGCTTGACGGCGGATGAATTCGGTGTGTCTAGGGCGCGAATGAAGATGCGGTGATCGGCTCTCAGTTCAACTCGGATGACTTGGTCTGGTGCATTGGCGGCTTTGCCAACGCTTGGCACATCAATCACGCTGGTTGAGATCAAGGGGGCGGTGACCATGAAAATGATCAAAAGCACCAGCATGACGTCAATGAAGGGGACCATGTTGATTTCATTCATGGTACGTCTTTTAGAGCGCGATCGGTGTGCAAAAGCTGCCATGTCTTGATCCTTTGTGCTCAGTGCGTCGATGGACTTTGTGAGCTGACATTTCTTTGCAAGATGTTGCTGAACTCTTCCATGAAGGTCTCCAATTGGATCGACACGCGATCAATGTCACGCGCAAATCGGTTGTAGGCCAAAACGGCAGGTATGGCGGCAAAAAGACCAATGGCGGTGGCCACCAGGGCTTCTGCAATACCGGGTGCCACTTTGGCCAAGGTGACTTGCTGTAAAGCGGCCAAGCCTGTGAAGGCATGCATGATGCCCCAAACGGTGCCAAAGAGGCCGACGTAGGGAGAGACCGAGCCCACCGAGGCCAACCAGGAGAGGCTCGATTCAATCGCATCCATCTCTCTTTGTAAGGATGCACGCATGGCCCTTGTCGCGCCGTCCATCAAGAGGGAGCTGTCAGAGATGCGTTTTTCTCGCAGTTTTTGGTACTCGCGCATGCCACTGGCAAATATTCTTTCCATGGGACCAGCAGACCTGGCGTTTTGCGTGGCTGCAGAGAAAAGTTCGTTCAAGCTTTTGCCTGACCAAAAGTCTTTTTCAAAGTTTTCGTTAAGTGCACGAATTTTTCTCAGTGAGAAAAGTTTCCTGAAAATGACGGTCCAGCTCGTGATGGAGACCGTGAATAAAATAAATACCACCAATTGAACAACAAAACTGGCGTTCAATAGCAGCGTGACAATGGACAGGTCTTGGTTCATAAAATGCTTTGAAGGATATCTTTGGGTATTCTAGACGGCTTTAAGCTGCCCACCTGTACCCAAGCGATTCTGATGCTGCCTTCGCAAAGCACGACAGTCCTCTCAGACAGGGGGTCTCTTTTCATGGCAGATTGTTCGATCACCAAACTGGCGCCTCCCACCTCAGACACCTTGGTGCTGATGTGGAGTTCATCGTCCAAGAGGGCGGGATGCGAGTACTTCAATTGTGTCTGGCTCACGATGAACATGCATCCGGTGGTGTCTTTGAGTTCTTGCTGGCTGTAGCCCAAGGATCTGAACCATTCCGTTCTTGCTCGCTCAAAAAATTTTAAATAATTGGCATAAAACACAATGCCACCGGCATCGGTGTCTTCCCAATAAACTCGAAGGGGCCAAACAAAAGGGTTCATAGCTTAAACATCGTTGTCATGTTGTTGTTGGCATGCGTCAAAGACACCACTGAACGTGCGAAAGGTGGAGACACCAAGAGCACTGTTGGACAAGGAGCAACATCTTCTCCGCGTGGAGCAGCAAAAGGTATTTTCTTCATCTCTTCAGTGCCCGCTCATGGTCCATGCATCAAAGGATCTTCAAGCGCACATCATTTCCTGGACCTCTCAGACGCGATCTCAACGCTTCTGAGTTCAGGGGCAAGGGCGTTGAGCACCGCGTTGACGTACTTGTGTCCATCGGTGCCACCGAATTGTTTAGAGAGCTCTATGCACTCGTTGAGCACCACTCGCCAAGGCACATCGATGCAGTGTTTGAATTCATAGGCGCCTATCCACATGCAAGCGCGCTCTACAGGTGAGATCTCTTGAAGGCCTCTGTCGAGGTGGGGCAAGATCAGGGCATCCATCTCTTGCAGGTGCGTTGCAATCCCGTGCAAGAGTGTGTCGTAATGCACCGAGTCTGCTTTTTTAAAGCCAAGCAAATCGCGGGTAAAAAGATCGATCTCGTGGGCGTCATTTTTGCCGATGATCAATTGATAAAGTGCTTGAAGTGCAAATTCTCGCGCCCGGGTTCTTGCTGATCGCGGGCTGGGTTTGGTGGCAGGCACCGTGGCAACTAACGTGGGTTCAGCATGAGCCAAGGCCTCCTCGGGTGTGAGGGGCGTGCTCAAGCCAGGTGCTGGCGAATGGAGGGGTTTGTTCAAGCCCACTTCTCCAAAACAGCGGCCATCTGCAAGGCCGCCTTGGCGGCCTCTTGGCCTTTGATGAATTGGCGCGCCAGCGCTTGTGCCTCATTTTCAACGGTCAAAATAGCATTGGCAATCGGTACGTGAAAGTCCAAGCTGATTTGGCTGACCCCTTTGCCAGACTCATTGGCAACGAGTTCAAAGTGGTAGGTTTCTCCACGAACAATGCAGCCCAAAGCGATGAGGGCGTGAAAGGGTTCTGGGTCTTCAATTTGGGCGAGAGCTTGCAAGGCAAGTGGAATTTCCAAGGCGCCAGGAACCTCTACCAAGGAGATGTTGTGCGCTTGAACCCCCTGGGCCAACAGCTCTTGAATGCAGGCGTTTTTCAAGTTGTCGGTGACGCCAGGGTTGAAGGTGGCTTTGACAATGCCGATTTTTAAATGTTCGTTTCGCCTGCGCTCATGGGTGGGTTCGGGCTTGGACGCGCCTTCTTGTTGGCTGAGCAAGTGCTCAGGCCAAAGCGAGATGTCGATGTGGGGAGCGGGGGATGTTGGGTTGGGAAGCTGCATGGGGTGTGAAGGGAGGTAAAAGTTCGGGGCAAGTGCGTTGCAAGTGCGGTGGTTGTTTTTATCAGGGCTTGGAGAGGCTCAATGTTGAATCCTGGGCAGGACGAATTTTGGAGTGCTGATTCAAGGCGCTACTGAGCCGCTACACGGCGTCCTCGACTTTGGATCGATAGCCAACAATTTCAAGCCCATACCCTGTCATGCTGGGCATGCGACGAGGGTGGCCAAGGAGGCGCATTTTCTCTACACCGCAGTCTTTTAAAATTTGTGCCCCAATACCGTAACTGCGCAAGTCCATGCGTCCTCTTTCAGGGGCGTGAGAGGATTTGGCCGTGCCTTGAAATTGAGACAACAACTGCGCAGCATTTTCGCCTGCATTGAGGAGCACCAAAACACCTGCACCCTCTTGGGCGATGATTTTTAAGCTTTCATCCAAACCCCAAGAATGCATTTTGCGGTTGGGCTCCAACAAGTCAATGATGGACAAGGGCTCATGAACACGCGCCAAGACCTCTTTACTTTGAGGCCATTGACCTCTGACCAAGGCGAGGTGGACCCCTTGACTTAAAACATCTTGGTAGGCGTGGGCCATGAATTCGCCATAGGCGGTAGAGAGTGTGCGTGAGGACACTTTATGGAGCAAACTTTCATTTTTCGAGCGGTACTGAATCAAATCGGCAATGGTGCCAATGTGCAACTGATGTTCAGCCGCAAAGCGCTGCAGATCGGGAAGTCTGGCCATGGTGCCATCATCGTTCATGATTTCACAAATCACCGCGCTTGGCGAGTGTCCTGCCAACTTTGCAAGGTCACAACCCGCCTCTGTATGCCCCGCTCGCATCAAAACGCCGCCGTCGACAGCTTGCAAGGGGAACACATGGCCAGGCTGCACCAAATCGCTGGCCAAGCTTTGAGGATCTACAGCCACTTGTATCGTGCGCGCCCGGTCGGCTGCAGAAATGCCAGTGGTCACGCCTTGAGAGGCCTCAATGGAGATGGTGAAAGCGGTGCTGTAGACCGTGCCATTTCTAGCGGCCATGGGGGGCAGCTTTAAGTATTCACAACGCTCTTTGGTGAGCGTCAAACAAATCAAGCCCCGGCCATATTTGGCCATGAAGTTAATGGCCTGCGCGCTCACGCAATCGGCAGCGAGCACCAAGTCGCCCTCGTTTTCTCGATCCTCTTCGTCCACCAAGATCACCATTCGCCCTTGCCTCATGTCCTCAACGATCACTTCTACGCTTGAGATGGGCTCTAAATGTGGGCTGTTCATGATGCAAGCACCTTCGCTGGTTCGCTCAAACTTAGCATGCGTTCAACATACCGTGCAACCGTGTCGATTTCTAAATTGATCTTCTCGCCAACTTGCAAATATTTGAGTGCGGTGTTGTCTAAAGTGTGAGCAATCAAGTTGATGCTGATTTCCGTGCCTTGAGCTGTGTCTTGGACCGAATTGACGGTCAGGCTAACGCCATTGATGGTGACCGAGCCTTTGTAGGCCAAGAATTTACCCAAAGCCTCAGGCGCAATAATTTTAAGTGTCCAGCTCTCACCCATGGGTTCAAAGAGGCTGACCGTTGCTGTACCGTCGACATGGCCGGAGACGATGTGACCACCTAAGCGATCGTTGGCACGCAGGGCCTTTTCAAGATTGACCCACCTTTGCTGGGTCAAGCCGTGCGTTTTGTTCAAAGACTCGGCAGAAATTTCAATGCTGAATTGATTTGAATTTTGATCGAATGCGGTGACGGTCATGCAAGCGCCATTGATGGCGATGCTGTCGCCCAAGGCAACATCGTCAAGATAGTTCTTGGGCGCTTGTAGGACGAGTTCTTTGACGTGAGCCTGGGTTGCCCCGAGGTCTTTCACCGAGATGATTTGGCCTAGGCCTGTGATGATTCCTGTAAACATGCATGTATTTTCGCAGAGAACCAGCACTTCAAGTGCGTGCCAAGTCCATTTTGTCCTCTTTTTCTTTCATTTCATGAGCGCTTTTTCGCAAACGACCCCAAGGGTGATCAGAATCCAGCGCATGAAATGAGGCCCCAAGCGTCT
>CAIMNS010000206.1 GCA_903842945.1 uncultured Burkholderiales bacterium | reverse complement strand
GCAGCCAATGACACTTATGGCGACATGATTGAAATGGGTATTTTGGATCCCACCAAAGTGACCCGCACTGCTTTGCAAAACGCAGCGTCGGTTGCCTCTTTGATGTTGACCACAGAGTGCATGATTGCTGAAACACCCAAAGACGATGCACCTAGCATGCCTGGTGGCGGCATGGGTGGCATGGGCGGCATGGGCGACATGGGCATGTAATCCCGGCGTTGTTTTAGAAGAACAGACCAAGGAGCTAGCCTCCTTGGTTAATCTGATGACCGATCAAGAAACTCAAGGCTTAAAACCTTGGGTTTCTTTTTTTTGTGTTGCAGATTTTGCTCTAAAAGAAAGGCGCTCCATTAAAATCGGATCTCAAAGTAGATAGGTGTCTTGTGCTTCAAAAATTACAACAAGTAGGCCCCTCGCACATCTTGACCAACATCAACTCAGTGCGGGGCAATAATTTGAACTGCAAAGGGTTGGCACAAGCATGAGGATCGACGTGCCTGCTTGAAAACCTGATCAATTGGCCGACTTGGTAGCTCAGATGAATGAACACATGGCACAGAAGCGCGAGGTGCAGTACACTGCGACAAGTTGAATCAAGTGAACTCGCGAGCCATCAAAGTAGGACTCGCTTTCTCTTTTCAAACTCCACTTGTTCAGTTGAAGGTTTCATGAAAAAAATACTCGTCCTCGGTGGCTCAGGTTTTGTCGGTCATCACTTGTGTGAGGCCTTGAACCGGCTCAATCTGCGTGTGACTGTACCGACCCGTCACCTGCCTGCAAGGGCCATTCAAACCTTGCCCTTTGTCGATGTGATTCAAGCAGATGTCACGCAAGACGGCGTGCTCGACCCTTTACTTCAAGGACACGATGTGGTCATCAATTTGGTGGCCATGCTGCATGGCACACCCAACACCTTTGACCGTATCCATGTCAAATTGGCCACCCGCTTGGCCCACGCCTGTGTGAAGACTGGCAACCCGCACCTCATCCATGTGAGCGCGCTTGGGGTTGACCATGTGAACTTCAAGCAAAGTCCCTCGCTGTACTTGAAAAGCAAAGGTCAAGCAGAAAGCGCCATGATGGAGGTCTGCAAGCACACCCACACTCGGCTGTCGCTCGTGCGTCCAAGTGTGATCTTTGCTGCTGACGACCAATTCATCAATCTCTTTGCTTCGCTGCAAAAGATATTTCCATGTGTCCCTTTGGGTTGTGCAGATGCAAGGTTCCAACCCATTTGGGTGCAAGATGTGGTGAGCGCGCTCTTGGCCCTCATCAAAAGCCCGCGCCCCTTAGAAGCCTTGGCCACTGGCGCACCAGAAATCTACGAACTCGGTGGCCCGCAAATTTTAAGCCTCAAAGAATTGGTCCAGTTGGCGGGTCTCTTTGTTGGACATGAAAGGCCAGTCATTTCATTGCCTCTTGCCATGGCAAAGTTACAAGGCTTTGTGATGCAAAACTTGCCTGGCAAGACCTTGATGAGTTTGGACAATGTAGCGTCCATGCAAGTGCCCAATACAGTGAGTGGCAATTTCCCTGGCTTGAAAGAGCTCGGGATCTTGACCCCCCATTCAGTGGCCTCGGTGTTCAACCCCAAGCCCTGAGGCCATCAAACGCGTTTGAGTCAATACCACTTCTCAAAAACATCGATCCATGGGGTTGCCGTTTTTAAGCCGTGTCTAACTTGAACACCGATCTTAAAATAGTTGCATCAAGTGGTCTTTGCACTTGATCTAAACCTAATGGAATGCGGATTTTTTAAGATCATGCACTTCGAGACTTGACCGATGTGAATGGGCGAGTGCTAAGCCCAACTCGCATCCCGGCAGTGGATGCCATGTTCACCAAAGCGTTTAGACTAAAATTTGCAATCTTGCCTTTGAGCAGTTGATTGAATCTTGCTCGAGTGATGCCTAGGGTCTTGGCTGCAGCGTCATGTGAAATGCCACTTGCGTTGAACCACTGGACCAAAACGATCATGGCCTGAGAACGCAAGAGGAGATTTTGTGAGTCTTCTACATCAAAGCCAAGATCTTCAAATACATTGGCACTTCCATGTGTGATTTTGAGTTCGGTCATTTTGAGTTCCTTTGCTTGATCAGAGTTTTTAGCGATCAACACCTAGATCAACGTCTTTCTTGATGGCTTGAGCTGTTTTTTTTAACGACAACATGACAGCCCGATATTGATTCGCTGAACTTGGCCAATCGTGTCAACATTTCAAAGCGCCATCAAATACTCGTGCCCCACAGACTTGAAATGGGAGCCGCCCAGATGCCCTCGCCCATGGGCATGGTAATCTCACCATCATAAAGCAAGACCCCCATCTTCAATGCTGGGCCAGCAAGTTGCGCAAACTTTCTCAAACCCTTGAAATCTGTATGGCGCACTGTCGCCGAAGCTTTCACCTCAACCGCAATCAACTCGCCCTGTGCATTCTCGATCACCACATCCACTTCTAACTGGTTGGCATCGCGGTAATACAGCAAACGATACGCTTGGTTTGAAGTGCTTGAGTGCTTCAAGAGTTCCCCAAACACAAAGGTCTCTAGAACATGTCCAAAGCGAGTTCGAGAGACTTGTATCTGCTCCAAGCTCATGCCCAAGACGGTGCTGAGTAAGCCAGAATCAATGAACTGCAACTTTGGCGACTTGACCACGCGGCTCAAGCCATTGCGAGCCCATACATGAACGCGCTTGAGCAAATACAACTGCTCAAAAATACCGATGTATTTGGAAGCCGTTTTTCCATCGAGTCCGACTTGAGCACCGAGCTGAGAATAATTGCACATTTGACCTGCAGTTTGCGCCAATGCACGCAAAAAATGAGGTAATGCGCTGAGTTTTTCAATGCTTGCGATGTCTCTCACGTCACGTTGAATGATGGCATCGACATATTGACGCGCCCATGAGTTTCGCCTAGCAACGAGCTTGCGAGTGGTCGCCTCTGGATAACCACCACATAAAACGCGCTTGACCAATTCATCACCCAAAGCGGGGAAGGTATTTTGAGGAAGATGGCCCAAAAAAGCCTCATCGATCCAATTGGTCGTTTGACCCTCCATCTCACTTTGCGACAAGGGCAAAAGTGACAAGGTCTCCATGCGGCCGGCCAATGAGTCAGCCACTTTGGGCACGGTCATTAAATTTGAAGAGCCGGTCAATAGAAATCGCCCTGGACGACGGTCTTCATCAATGCTTTTCTTCAAAGCGAGCAACAAACCAGGCGCACGCTGAACCTCGTCAATGACAGCAGTATCCAGGCTACGCACCAAACCCTGTGGGTCCTCTAGAGCAGACAACCTAGAGAGTTCATCATCCAAGGTAATGTATCGCAGACCTCTGTCTTGAGCGATTTTGCGCACCAGCGTGGTCTTGCCCGTTTGTCTGGGCCCAGAAAGCAAAACGATTGGCGTATCAGAAAGAGCCTGCGCAATTCTTGGCTCCACCAATCGAGCATAAAGAGGGTCTGTTTTCATGGTCACAATTATCAGAAATTACGGAATATAATATCGTAAATTTCGGAATATAAATCATTAAATTAAGGAATTTAAAGCCTTTTAATACGGAATACAACAGGTTCATTGGACTTCAAGTTCACTGAAGATGAGATCGGCTATTGAAGAGCAGGCGCAGAAAGAAACTCCGCACCAAAGCATAGGAGGCGCCTGAACCCACTCCCTAAAACCTAGATGAACAAGATCTTACGTGAAGACACCATCTTGAGTGCTTTGAGCCTATGATGGAGCCTTGTTAAATCGTTCAGATTGAAATTTCAAAATCGATGCAAGTATTTCTGGTTGGTGGAGCTGTAAGGGATGAGTTGCTTGGCCTTGAAGTGGTCGACCGCGATTGGGTGGTCGTGGGTTCAAGCCCTGAAGAATTGCTCAGCGCAGGCTACCATCCTGTGGGCAAAGACTTTCCTGTTTTTCTTCACCCCGAGAGCCGTGAAGAATACGCCTTGGCCCGAACAGAGCGTAAAACAGGCAGCGGTTACCATGGTTTTTCGTTTTACGCGTCCCCCGATGTGACCTTAGAGCAAGACCTCTCCAGAAGAGACCTCACCATCAACGCCATGGCCAAATCGAAGGAGGGCGAGTTGATCGACCCCTTTCACGGCGCAGCAGACCTCAAAGCGAAGGTGTTCAGGCATGTGAGTGCCGCCTTTCAAGAAGACCCCGTCAGGGTCTTGCGGTTGGCGAGATTTGCGGCTCGTTGGCCTGATTTTAAAGTGGCCAGCGAAACCCTGAGTTTGGCCCAGGCCATGGTCCAACACAAAGAAATTGAAGCCTTGGTGCCTGAAAGAGTTTGGACCGAATTCGCCAAGGGCTTGATGTCCACCCAACCGTCTCGACTTTTTGAAGTCCTGATGGACTGCAATGCCTTTGGCGTCTTGATGCCTGACTTGCTTGAGCTTGAAGTCAACCCAAAGGCCAAACAAGATTTCTTTGAAAGTTTGAATGTGGCTGCAAAGCGTTCGTGTTCTTTAGAGATCCGATTTGCCTTATGTCTCTACCCATACAATCCTAAGCATCTGAGCACCACGCAGGCCCAAGGACTTTGTGAGTCCTTGAAGGTACCAGCCTCTTGCAAAGAATTGGCGCTCTTGGTGCTGCAATTGGCTAAGACCCTGCAAAAGACAGAAACGCTCAACGCTCAAAACACCCTTTCTCTCCTTGAAGCGCTCGATGGCTTTAGAAGACCAGAGCGTCTTCAAGAAGGTTTTGAAGCCTGTGCGATTGCAGCTCAAAACACGCAAGACGACTCTTCATCAAAGCACTTGCCGAACTTAAAAAAAGCGCTTGAACATGCACTTGCATTGAACCCACAAGAGCTGTCAGCTTCAGCCTTGTCTCGCGGCCTCAAATGCACGGAGATAGGCCAATTCATTCACCATGAGCGCCTTCAAACAGTACGCAAAGTGCTAGAACAATAAGTTTCAGATACAAGTTAACTTACTTTTCTTGCGAG
>CAIMNS010000205.1 GCA_903842945.1 uncultured Burkholderiales bacterium | reverse complement strand
TTGTTCCACTTCTCAAAGTCATGGAGTCCTTTGAATTGGGAGATCACCTCCATGCCAGGGCGAAGCCACAAATGAAAGGTGTTGCCTAAGATGATTTGAGCGCCCATTTCTTCCAAGTTCTTGGGCATGACCCCTTTGACGGTGCCATAGGTGCCCACAGGCATGAAGATGGGGGTTTCAACCACGCCATGGTTCAAGTTAAGCCTGCCACGCCGAGCATGGCCTTGGGTTTTGAGCAATTCGAAGTTGAGCATTATTCACAGCTTTCTAGGGGTTGACGTCGCTCCAAAAGCATGGAGTCGCCGTAACTGAAAAAACGGTACTTTCTAGACACCGCGTCTTTGTATAGGGATTGCATGTGTTCATGGCCACAAAAGGCACTGACCAACATCAAGAGAGAACTTTTGGGAAGATGAAAATTGGTGAGCAGGAGGTCGACCACCTGAAATTGAAACCCCGGGGTGATGAAGATCTTCGTGTCGGCAGTAGGTAGCCCGGTTTGAGCCCAAGACTCCAAGCTTCGAACGCTGGTGGTACCAACGGCCAAGACCCGGGAGCCTCTTTGACGGCAGCGTTCAATGGCTTGGATGGTTTCATCCGGAATGTGATACCACTCAGCATGCATTTGGTGCTCGGCAATGAGCGCCGTCTTCACCGGTTGGAACGTGCCGGCGCCCACATGCAAAGTGATGTTGGCTGTTTCAACGCCTTTGGCCGTCAGTGCATCGAGGATCGATTGATCAAAATGAAGGGCGGCGGTCGGCGCTGCCACCGCACCCGGTTGTTTGGCAAAGATCGTTTGATAATCCACGGCGTCTTGGGCGTTGTCCGCGTGCTCGATATAAGGGGGCAGGGGCAAATGTCCGTGCGCGCGCATGAGGTCAAAGGGCTCTGCGGACAAAGAAAACAAGAACAATGGCCCATCAGGGTGAGGCCAGCGAGAGAGCAAGGTTGCGGTGAAGCCCCCGTGCATGAACAAGGTCGCGCCCAAGGGCGGTTTTTTACTGACACGCATGTGAGCCACCACTTGATTTGAAGGGGCTGGCGCGTCGTTTGGCTTGTTGGATAAGACCCGTTCGATCAACAGTTCAACTTGTCCGCCGGTCGATTTTTCACCAAAAAGCCGGGCCTTGACGACCTCTGTATCGTTAAATATCAACAAATCCCCGGTGTTCAACAAAGAGGGGAGTTCACGAAATTGACGGTCCAGGCGTTGGCTTGCTCGAGCATCAAGCAGTTTGGAGGCGCTTCGAGGTGAAGCGGGATGTTGAGCGATCAAAGACGGATCTAGCTCGAAATCAAACTCCTCAAGTCGCCACTGTTTAGGGGCGCGCTTGTCAGACAAAAGAGAATTCAAAGACTGAGGGGGCATGTTTCTTGAGGGCTTGACCGACCCGTTCCAAGTGAGAGAAAAGACATGTTGCGCACATGTCTTTTCAGGTGTTGAAGTAAAGCGCAAGGTTTCCAGTTGCAAGCTGCTATTTTAATTCAAAGCCATGCTCAACAGAAGTTCATGCAGCACAGGGCTTATTTAAAATGAAGCGTGGGAGGATGTGAGCATACAGCAAGCCCAAGCAAGCCCAGGCAAGCCTGCTGAGAGGGGTGGCTCAAGGATCAAGCGCTTCAAAGGGGTTCACAAACTTCAGTACACTTCATGCTTTGAATGTTCATGCGTTTGTGCATGCTTTGAAGATCTATTTTCAATGGCCACTGTAAAACCTTTATCGGCACCGCAAAAAGCATTGCACAAATTGGGACTTGACTCGCCCTTGGCCTTGGCGTTGCATTTGCCTTTTCGCTATGAGGACGATACGCAGCTGAGCTCCCTGCGATCGGCACAGTTTGGAGAGTCCCTTCAATTTGAGGCTGAAGTGCTCGCTCACGAAGTGGTCTACCGACCCAAGCGCCAATTGAAAGTAGAGGTGCTGAGCGATGGACTCACCTGTACGTTGCGCTTCTTTAACTTTTATCCCTCTCAACTCAAACAGTTTCAAGTAGGCGCCAAACTGCGCTTGAAGGGAGAGGTTCGTGGTGGCATGTTTGGCTTGAGCATGATGCATCCTGCGGTGCAAATTGCGGGGGCACCCTTGTCGACCACCTTGACGCCGATCTATGCCAGTTCAGCTGGACTTGCGCAAACCTACATCAGAAAAGCCGTGCTCTCGGGTTTAAAAAAAGCCACAGAACTTGGTTTGTTTGAGCCCACCATCCCAGCCGCTTTGGAGCCCGAGGACCTATGGCCCTTGAAAGAGGCTTTGCAATTCTTGCATCTTCCAGAGCAAGGCACCCTGTTGCACACCTTAGAGGATCAAACACACCCCGCTTGGAGAAGGCTCAAAGCAGAAGAATTGCTGGCCCAACAACTGTCTCAAATGAAAGCCAGGATCGCGCGCTCGCAAGTCAAAGCACCCGCTCTCAAGCGTCAAGCAAAGCTGGCCAAGGCACAAAAAAAATCTGCCTTGTCGCTGGTCGATGCCTTGAGGGCGCAATTGCCTTTTCAGTTGACCCAAGCACAGTCAAGGGTCTTGCAAGAGATTGCAGCCGATTTGTCGCTCCCAGTGCCTATGCATCGATTGCTTCAAGGCGATGTGGGTTCAGGCAAAACAGTGGTCGCCGCATTGGCCGCCGCGCAATGCATCGATGCGGGCTGGCAATGTGCCTTGATGGCACCCACAGAAATCTTGGCGTACCAACATTTTGAGAAACTGTCCGTGTGGCTCGAACCCTTGTTGAGCGAGAAAAGCCTAAAAGTGGCCTGGTTAACGGGCAGTCAAAAGAAAAAAGACAAAACACAAGCCTTGGCCGACATTGAAGAGGGTCAGGCGGCACTGGTGATTGGCACGCATGCGATCATTCAAGAACATGTCAAGTTCAAGTGTTTGGGGCTGGCCATCATCGATGAGCAGCATCGCTTTGGCGTTGAACAAAGACTCAACTTGAGAAAAAAAAGCAAGACGGCGACCGAGCAGCTTGCTGAACATACCGAACCATTCGCCAGCCCATTTGATGCGCCAGGTGAGGCTTTAGAGCCCCATCTTTTGATGATGAGTGCAACACCCATTCCAAGAACGTTGGCCATGAGTTATTTCGCCGATTTGGACGTGTCGACCTTGGATGAGCTGCCACCAGGGCGCACGCCCGTGCTCACCAAACTCTTTGCCGAGCACAAAAGACCAGAGCTCATTGAGCGGGTGAAGCACCAAATCCTTCAAGGCTTTCAAGTCTACTGGGTGTGTCCTTTGATTGAAGAAAGCGAGTCTGTCGACTTGACCAACGCCACACAAACCCACATGGAGTTGAGCCACGCTCTGCAAGAATTGGCGCAAGAGGATGTGGAGGGTCAAGGGGCGGTCAAGCACGTGCAGGTGGGGCTGCTGCATTCGAAAATGCATGAACAAGACAAAAAGGCCGTGATGCAGGCTTTTAAAGAGGGGCACATCCAAGTTCTTGTCAGCACCACGGTGATTGAAGTCGGGGTGGATGTGCCCAATGCAACGCTCATGGTGATTGAGCATGCCGAGCGTTTTGGTCTGAGCCAATTGCATCAATTAAGAGGACGCGTGGGCCGGGGGAGCGCAGCGTCAACTTGTGTCTTGCTGTATGCGTTGGGTGAGCACGGTCGTTTGAGTGACACGGCCAGCCAAAGACTCAAAGCGATGATTCAAACACAAGATGGTTTTGAGATTGCCAAAAGGGATTTGGAGATCAGAGGCCCGGGCGAGTTTTTGGGGGCAAGGCAGTCAGGTGCGGCCTTGCTGAGATATGCTGACCCGCTTTTGGACACGGAGTTGATGCAATGGGCCCAAGACTTGGCGCCCAACATGTGGCGCGACCATCCGCAAATGGCCTTGGCGCATTTGGCGCGTTGGCAGACCTTGCGCAGCGAGTATTTGAAAGCTTAAAACATGTCACGCTATCGCCATCGAGTGAAGGCCAAAGTGTTTTAAACTGGACACTTCCATTTTCAAGGACGTCCATGACCCTGACCGAACTCAAGTACATCGTGGCTGTGGCGCGCGAGAGGCATTTCGGGCGTGCGGCGGACGCGTGTTTTGTTTCACAACCGACCCTGTCTGTGGCGATCAAAAAGCTGGAAGAAGAGTTGGATGTCAAAATTTTCGAACGCAGTGCCAATGAAGTGACCTTGACTGCCCTGGGTGAGGAAATCATTCGGCAAGCGCAAAGTGTTTTAGAGCAAGCGCAGAACATCAAAGACATCGCCAAGCGAGGCAAAGACCCCCTGGCGGGACCCTTGAAGTTGGGGATCATCTACACCATTGGGCCTTATTTGCTGCCCGAATTGGTCAAACATGCGATTGCCATGTCATCTCAAATGCCTTTGATGCTCCAAGAAAACTTTACCGTGAAACTGCTGGAGATGCTCAGAACCGGAGAGATCGATTGCGCCATCATGGCCGAACCTTTTCAGGATGCGGGCTTGGCCTTGGCCAATTTGTACGACGAACCCTTTATGGCAGCTTTGCCAAGTTCACATCCCTTGGCCTTTCAAGACAGCATTGGGGCACAAGAGCTCAAGTCAGAGACCATGCTTTTGTTGGGCAATGGACATTGCTTTCGGGACCATGTCTTGGAAGTTTGCCCAGAGTTTGCCCGCTTTTCTAGCAATGCAGAAGGTATTCGAAAAAGTTTTGAGGGCTCATCTTTGGAAACCATCAAGCACATGGTGGCGGCTGGTATGGGTGTCACCTTGGTGCCAAGGCTGAGTGTTCCCAAAGAGGCCATGGCCTTCAAGCCCAAGAAAAGTAAAAAAGTGCAAGATCAATTTGTTCGGTATTTGCCCATTGTTGACGGCACCGACGCACCTCCGACCAGGCGAGTGGTGCTGGCTTGGAGAAAGAGCTTTACGCGGTATGAGGCCATTGCGGCTTTGAGAAACGCCGTGTATGCCTGTCATTTGCCAGGCGTGCATCTACTGACCTGAGTTGGCCCATGCAAACACAAAGCGATCCCAACGCAGAGCTTCCAAAGACGCGTGTCCAACTTTATTTAGACTTGGTGCGTTGGGACAGGCCTGCAGGCTGGTTGTTGTTGCTTTGGCCGACCTTGTCTGCGCTTTGGGTGGCCAAAGAGGGTTGGCCAGGTTGGCATCTCTTGCTTGTTTTTGTGCTCGGGACCATTTTGATGCGAAGTGCAGGTTGTTGTTTGAACGATGTGGCCGATAGGGAGTTTGATCGCCACGTGAAAAGAACGGCATCTAGGCCTGTGACCCTTGGGTGGGTGAGTGTGAAAGAGGCTTTGGTCTTGGCGTTGAGCTTGGCGCTCATGGCGTTTGGCTTGGTCTGTACGATCAATGCGGTCACCGTGGCGTGGTCCTTTGTGGCCCTGGGCGTCACGCTCATCTACCCTTATGCAAAACGACTGGTCTCCAT
>CAIMNS010000204.1 GCA_903842945.1 uncultured Burkholderiales bacterium | reverse complement strand
GGTGCCCGTTTTGAGATTTTCAAAACGGTAAACGACTGCAGAGCGCGCGTCACTGAATGGGTTGTCTGGATGTCCAATTGGCAAAATAGCTTGGAAGGGTTGTGCAATGCCACCCACCAAGAAGTTGGTGGTCGGGGATGTACCGCTGATGGTTCGCGCAGGTGAGCGATAAATGCGTCGCGAATCGTTGAATGCAAACTCACTGAATGCAGACAAGTTTTCGTTGATTCTGAACTTACCGATGCCCAGCAAGCTAAAGTCTTCGCCTTCGGTTTGCACATCAGTGAATGCATCGCCATCGTAGTTACAGAAGGTGCGGCCAAACAAGAAACTGGAAGATGCAATGCCATAAGCAGCACTACCGACCAATTGCTTAGAGGGATCGCAGTTCAATTTATTTAAGATGTTGGGAGATGTGGCATTTCCCGTCGTGAAGAAAGAGTTGGAATTAAGTGCACGCTCTTTAAAGAAAAAGGGCTGATCGGTCGCGTAGCTGTAGTAAGGGATCAAGCGATTGTTCATCGCTGCGTATTCAGAGGCGCGGATGTCAAATGAGCCATCACGCACCGTTGTTTTATTTTGGGATGACAAATCGAAGGACAACATCAAGCTTTTGCCATCAGACTTGTAGTCACCCATACCAACCGTGCCGTTGATGTTGCGACGGCCAAATTCTTGATTGTCATTGGCGCCAATGCTGGTTGACACCTCACCACCCACAAAACCTGTTTTGGTGATGAAGTTGATGACACCTGCCATGGCATCAGAGCCATAAACAGCAGACGCGCCGTCTTTGAAGATTTCAATTCGCTCAATGGCCGAAATTGGAATGCTGTTCAAGTCATACAAAGTTGACTGGCCGTTGTTGGGGTTGGCATAGGCCGAAGGCGTCATGCGACGACCATTCAACAAAATCAATGTGGACGTTGAGCCCAAAGCACGCAATGACGCAGTCGCAACGCCTCGTGAAAAACCATTCTGGTCAGGCGTGTCGTTGTAGCCGCCCACGCCCATTGAAGGTACGGCCTTTAACAGCTGCAGAACGCTGGATGCACCTGACTGTTGAATTTCTTGGGCAGTGATTGTCTGAATGGGGGACGTGCCCTCTTTATCTGCACGCTTCAAATTGGAGCCAGTGATTGTGACCTCTGCCAATCCTGAGGACTGAGCGAGAGACATTTGGCTGAAACCTGTGGTCATGAGAACCATGACTGCCAGGCTGATCTTGGATGGCTTGAACATCTTGAGAACCTTTGTTGTATTAATGGTTTTATAGAATTTGTTAGTTTAATGACAATGAACTTATTTTTTAACAGGAAGAACCCTTTGTGACTTAAAAACAACAAGGCGAGTTCAGCATCCAAAAACTGAGCGTGTCAAAATAAGACTTTGACCAATGAGAACGACAACATGAGCTTTTTAAAGGGTAAAAAAATCCTCATCACGGGGGTTTTGTCCAACCGATCGATTGCCTACGGCATTGCCAAAGCTTGCCATGAACAAGGCGCCGAATTGGCTTTCAGCTATGTGGGTGAACGGTTCAAAGACAGAATCATGGAGTTTGCTGCAGACTTCGATTCAAAGCTGATTTTTGATTGTGATGTAGGAGAAGACGCCCAGATCGACAACTTGTTCAAAGATTTGTCACTTCATTGGCCCCAGTTTGACGGTTTTGTGCACAGCATTGGTTACGCACCCCGTGAAGCCATAGCGGGCGACTTCATGGAGGGCTTCAGCCGTGAAGGCTTCAAGATTGCGCACGACATCAGCGCTTATTCCTTTCCTGCCATGGCCAAGGCGGCTTTGCCTTACTTAAGAGAAGACTCGGCATTGCTGACCTTGACCTACCTTGGCGCGGTCAAAGTGGTGCCCAACTACAACACCATGGGCCTGGCCAAAGCTTCTCTAGAAGCATCGGTTCGCTATTTGGCCGATTCTCTGGGCCCTAAAAAGATCCGTGTGAATGGCATCAGTGCTGGGCCTATCAAAACACTGGCTGCCAGCGGCATCAAAGACTTTGGGAAAATTTTGAGTGCTGTTGCCGCCACTTCACCCATTCGTCGCAATGTCACGATTGAGGACGTGGGCAATACCGCGGCTTTCTTGATGAGCTCTTTGTCGGCCGGTATTTCCGCTGAGATTGTGTATGTCGATGGCGGTTTCAGCCATGTCGTTGGTGGCATTGGCGGCGTTTAAACAGAGGTTTTTTTGAAGCCTCAAAAGCAACGCCTTCGGGCGTTGTTTTTTTTTAACATTTACGAAAGTCAGAATAGTAATTTTCTCGGTTTTGT
>CAIMNS010000203.1 GCA_903842945.1 uncultured Burkholderiales bacterium | reverse complement strand
TGCCCTGGCGGGATCTCAAAACTGATGCCCTTTAAGATCTCACGGCTTGGCTCGTAAGCAAAATGAACATCCTCAAATCGCACGCAAGGCGGAGCGTTCAGCACGAGTGTTTGGGCATGTTCACGGTCAGAGACCTCTTTTTCTCGCTCAAGCAAATGGAACATCTTGTCCAAATCCGTCAGACTTTGTTTGATCTCGCGGTAGATCACGCCTAAAAAATTCAAAGGAATGTACAACTGAATCATGAAGGCATTGATCATCACCAAGTCACCGAGTGTCATGCGCCCCTCCACCACGCCTTCAGTGGCCCGGTAAAGCACACAAACCAAAGCAATCGCAATGATCAACTGCTGGCCCGTGTTGAGCAAGCTCAGTGAGGTCTGCGCTTTCAAACGAGCCCGCCTCAGGTGATTCAGACTTTGATCGTAGCGCTTGGATTCGAAGGCCTCGTTGTTGAAGTACTTGACCGTCTCGTAATTCAACAAGGAGTCGACCGCGCGCGTGTGCGCCATGGAGTCCAACTCATTGACTTGTTTTCTAAAATGCGTCCTCCACTGCGTGACCTTGACCGTGAACACGATATAAAACGCCAAGGCAAAAAAGGTGATCACGGCAAACCACGCATCGTACTTGTAAGACAAGATCGACAGCACCAACACCACTTCAATCAAAGTGGGCACGATGCTGTACAAAGAATAGGAGATCAAGGACTCAATGCCTCTGACTCCTCTTTCAATGTCGCGGGTCATGCCACCGGTTTGACGCTCCAGGTGAAAGCGCAAACTCAAACCATGCAAATGCTCAAAGGTTTGCAATGCAATTTGTCGAGCCGCCCCTTGCGTGGCTTTGGCAAACACCAACTCCCTGAGCTCTGTAAAGCCCGACACCGACAAACGCAACAAGCCATACGCCACCAACAGCGCCATGGGCACCAGCAGCACAGGAGACGCCCCACCCGCGCTTTGAGCCACGGCTGATGGGGGCGTCATGGCATCGATCAACTCCTTTAACACCAAGGGCACACTCACATTCGCAAGCTTGGCGCAGACCATGAACGACAGCGCCAAAAGCACACGAAGCTTGTAGGCCCAAAGATAGGGCAACAAGCGCTTTAAAACATCGAGATCGGATTTTGACGTGACGCCAAGTGAGGCCTGGGGACTGGGGAGAGGGGCTTGGTGTGCAGCAAATGAACGCATAGGGGGCAATACAAACGAGACAAAAGAGAGAGACTAGACAGACACAAAAACATACAATGTTTGCATTGTGCCTTTCATTGAGCCTAAATCATGAACACCCCAGAAATTTCTCCCTCTTCAAAAGACCCAGCAAACTCCATGAGCGCGCGCACCGTCGCCCAATTGCCCACCGATCAGGAGTTGGTTCTGAAGGTCATCCCCATGCCTGCTGACTGCAACGCCAATGGGGACATTTTTGGCGGCTGGGTGATGGCTCAAGTCGATTTAGCAGGTTCGGTCATTCCCGCCAGGACCATTCGCGGACGTTTTGCGACCGTGGCCGTCAATCAATTTGTGTTCAAGCAACCCGTTAAAGTGGGGGACTTGCTCAGCTTTTTTTCCAAGATCACCCACATGGGCCGCACCTCCATGACCGTTCGGGTTGAAGTCTTCGCTGAGCGCATGAGGTCATCGTCTGAGGGGTTTTTAAAAGTCACAGAGGCGAGCTTGACCTATGTGGCGATCGATGAGTCTGGCCAACCTAAAGCCATTCAAAACGTCGACCACAAGCCCTAGACTTTAGAAACGGCATCAACGGCATCAGCGGCAGAGAAAGCCAAGCCCAGCCAAGCCCGTCCAAACCAGACAAGCAAAGCGTTTTCTATCATCACCCGTGCTTGGAGAAATCTGGCTTACGGTGCTCAAGAAAGGCACTGAAGGCCTCTTTGGCAGGACCTTCTTTGAGCATGCGAGCAAAGACCATGGCCTCTTGCTCCATCACGGCCTTGATGGCCAAGGCCTGCGGCGCCTTCATCAAGGCCTTGGTTTGCATCACCGCCGATGGGGGTTTGGCCGCCAACTTCAAGGCCCAAGCCTTGGCCACCACATTGGCCTCAGACGGCACCACCACTTGGTTCACCCAGCCCACCTCCAAAGCCGCCTCGGCCATGAAAGGCTCGCCCAACAACAAAGCTTGTGCAGCGCGGTGGTAACCCATCAACTGCGGCAGCAACAAGGAGGAGGCCGCTTCTGGGCAAAGCCCCAAATTCACAAAGGGCAATGAAAACGCAGCATTGTCCCCGGCCACCACCAAGTCACAGTGCAGCAACAGGCTTGACCCAATGCCCACAGCAGGCCCACAAACACTGGCAATCACGGGCTTTTTAAAGCTTGACAGCGTTTGCAAGAAATCAATGACCGGTGAATCCATACCGAACCCCTCAGCTTGCAAGAAGTCGGCGATATCGTTGCCGGCGCTGAAAAACGTTTCATGCCCCTGAACGATCACCACCCGAACCGCCGGGTTGTCTTGGGCAGCTCTTAGGGCATCGGCCAGTTCGGTGTACATCGCTTGCGTGAAAGCATTTTTTTTATGTTCTCGATTCAGCGTGAACGTGAGCACCGCATCTTCTAAATGGATCAAAACGTCTGTCATGTCAACTCTTCTCTTTGGGTGAATGCATCTGGGGCGGTTGGGTCGTGTCTAGGGTCTCGGATCTCGTCCACATTTGTGTGCGCCAAAAGGGTCCCAAATACCCACGCACCTGCAAGGTTCGGCCTTGATCGATCAGCCTGATTTTAAGTCGATACTCCTCCCCGGTTTCAGGATCCAAGATCCGTCCGCCTTCCCACAAGCCTTCTTTCTCATTTTTTTGAGCTCCCCCCCGAACGATCTCCAAACCTACAAGGGCTTGGTTTTTTCGATCTCCAGAGCATTTTGTGCACCGCTCACCGGGCAAAGCGTCGGGATCCAAGGTTTTGACAATGCGTCCACTCAAGACACCATGGTCCAAGCTGATCTTGATGTGCGCTCGGGGCTCTTGCGTGTTGTCGTCGTGCGTGATCCAAACGCCAACGATGATGTCTCGGTTCGTGGCTTGTGCGCTGGCCTCTTGACGCACCACCCCACCCCCAAACACCAACAGCAGGATCAAGCCCCAAGCCCATGCAGGTAGAAGATGGGAGCCTTCATGGGATCCTTGATTGGATCCTTCCTTTGCACCGACGCTCACACGCCGTCCTCCAAGACCGCTTGGGTGTCCATGAGGCTTGCAGCGCCAGCTTTGATCTGCTCCAGCAGGGAGAGCGTTTCGGGCATCAACTTGGCAAAGTAAAAATGGGCCAACTGAATTTTGCCTTCATAGAAAGACGTCCTTTGAGCCCTTTGAGCACTTTGAGCCCCTTGTGCTTTTGCATGCGCCACAAAGGCCATTTTTGCCCACAAGTAGCCCATCACAAAGTGCCCAAGCAGTCGCAAATAGTCCACCGCTGCGGCGCCAACTTCATCTGCATTTTGTAAAGCCTTGAAACCAAGCTCTCCAGTGACTTGCTCAATGCGCTGGGACAAGCTCTGGAGTGTTTTGACAAAAACATGCATCTCTTGCGCATGCTCGCTGCTTTGTACCTGCTCTAAAAAGGACTGCACCTGAGCGCCAAAGCGCTTCAAGCTTTCACCTTCATTGGCCAACACCTTTCTGCCCAAGAGATCCAAACTCTGAATCGCATTGGTGCCTTCATAGATCATGTTGATGCGACTGTCTCTGACAAACTGCTCCATGCCCCAGTCACGGATGTAACCATGCCCGCCAAAGACTTGCAGACTTGCAGAGGTGGCAATCCAAGCATTGTCCGTGAGAAAGGCCTTCACAATGGGGGTCAAGAAGGCCAACTCCTTGTGCGCCAAGTCACGCGCTGTTTCTTGGGTCGCATTCACGCTCTCATCCATCAGCATGGCGCTGTAAAGTGACAAAGCTCGCCCGCCTTGAGCATAGGCCTTGGCCGTTAACAGCAGTCGCCTGACATCGGGATGCACAAGAATAGGATCGGCGGCTTTGGACACATCCTTGGGACCGAGCAAACTCCTCGATTGAATTCTCTCCTTGGCGTAGGTCAATGCATTTTGAAAGGCCACCTCGGTCAAACCCAAGGACTGCATGCCCACGCCAATGCGTGCGGCATTCATCATGACAAACATCGCTGCCAAGCCCCGGTTGGGCTCGCCCACCAGGGTCCCGATCGCCCCTTCAAGGGTCATTTGACAAGTCGCACTGCCCTTGATGCCCATCTTGTGCTCAAGCGCCGTACAAAAAATACCATTTCTTGGCCCCAGTGCGCCATCGGCTTGAACAAGAAACTTGGGCACGAGAAACAAGCTGATGCCCTTGCTGCCTTTGGGCGCATCCGGCAAGCGCGCCAACACCAAATGCACGATGTTGTCCACCAAGTCATGCTCACCCGCGCTGATGAATATTTTTTGACCGGTCAACGCATAAGCCCCTTTGTCTTGGGGCAAAGCCTTGGTGGTGATCAGACCCAGATCCGTCCCACACTGAGGCTCGGTCAAACACATGGTGCCGCTCCACTCACCACTGGTGAGTTTGGGCAAAAAGGTTGTCTTTTGCCATTCACTGCCATGCACATGCAAGCACTCGTAAGCCCCATGGGTCAAGCCCGCATACATGGTCCAGGCTTGGTTGGCTGCATTGAGCATTTCATAAACACACTGGTTCACCACCATCGGTAGTCCTTGCCCGCCGTAAAGCGGGTCACAACTGATCGAGGCCCAACCCCCGTCAACAAAGGCTTTGTAGGCCTGCTTGAACCCTGCGGGGGT
>CAIMNS010000202.1 GCA_903842945.1 uncultured Burkholderiales bacterium | reverse complement strand
TTCTTTCACGCCAAGGACGACATCGAGCCCGATCCCGTCAGGGGCTTGGCCATGCGACGCACGAACTTCATTCCCGATGTGGTCAACTGTGAACTGCCCTTGGACAACCGAAGGTCGCCTGGTTTTAGGAGGGTCGAGCCCTTCATGACCAACAACTGTTTTTACTTTTGGATCGGTCAGCATGAAAACGGTCGCTACTCCAAGGCCCATGCCCACACGTCGGCGGCCGTCTTGATTTGCTTAAAAGGCAAGGGATACACCTACACCTGGCCCGAGCGCGAGGGCGAGACGCCTTGGAAAGATGGCAAGGCCGACAAAGTAGAGCGCATTGATTACGAGCCGGTGGGTTTGGTGTCTGCGGCGCCTGGAGGCGCGCGCTGGTACCACCAGCACTTCAGCTCCGGAGAAGGTCCGTTGAGGTTGACAGCATGGTTTGGGCCGCACAATCCTGGTCGAGACCCGGGTGCGCCAGGAGAAAAGCACACCGATTACACGGCAAGAGACGTGACCGAAGGGGGTACCGCGATTCCTTATTGGATGGAGGACCCGTATATTCGCCAAGAATACCAAGCGCTGCTTCAACAAAATGGTGTAGAAGACCGAATGAAATCGGAATGGTATGACGTACCAGAAGGCTTTTCGAAATTCATCAAGCCCAGATAAAAGTTCTTTCATCGATTCATCTCCCTGAGATCCAAACGCATGTTCATTCAAAAGATTGCCAGATGGGGCTTGCTTTCGTGGTCTTGTTGGGTCGGACTGGTTTTGTCAGAGGCTCCTGTATCAGGTGTTGTGGCCCCTTCAACTGGCCATGAGCAAATATTTCTCAACCGTGCTCAAGACCGATTGGTCTCAACGCTTGAAAAAGCGAAAAAAGAAGGAACACTGACCCTTTACACTTCAATGGCACCTTCCGAAATTGGACCCATTGTCAAAGAGTTTGAAAAAAAGTACGCCCTCAAGGTGGAAATTTGGCGCTCAACGAGTGAGGGTATTTTGCAACGTGCTTTGAATGAGAGCAAAGCTAAAAAATTCAACTTCGACGTTGTTGAAACAAATGCTCCTGAAGTTGAAATCTTGGCCAGAGAGAGGACCCTGGCTGAGTTTTACAGTCCGCATCAATCGGACTTGCCTCAAAACATGAGCCCCAAACACAAGCTTTGGGTGCCTGATCGCATCAACTTTTATGTCGTGGCCTTCAACACCAACAAGATCAAAAGGGAGGACTTACCGACGCATTTGGAGGGATTTACCCATCCAAAATGGAGAGACAAGCTGGGTATTGAGGCCACGGATGGGGATTGGATGGGGACGGTGGTGAATGAACTGGGTGAGGCCAGAGGTCTTAGCCTCTTTAAAAAATTATCGGAATTGAAGCCAGATGTGAGAAAAGGCCATAATTTATTGGCTCAGATGGTCTCCAATGGGGAGGTCCCTGTAGGGCTGACAACCTATTTGGGCAACGCCCAATCCTTAAAGCAAAGAGGAGCACCGGTGGACTGGGTGCCCATCGAGCCCGTGATAGCCAGAGCTCAAGGATTGGGCTTGTCAAAATATGCCCCCCATCCAAATGCAGCGTTGTTGTTTGCGGACTTTTTGATCTCTCCCGAGGCGCAAACCATCCTCAACAGTTTGGGTAGGCCGCCTGCCAATATCAACATCAAATCAAAATTGAACAACTTCAACTACGTGGTCGCTGACCCCATGGCGATGTTGGATGAGGCGGACAAGTGGAATCAAATTTGGAGCAAAATGTTTTTGGTGAAATAAGCAAAGGTCATTCAAGCTTTGACTGGAGTCGATCGATAAGAGCGCACCAGATGAGTGAACGTTAAAAAACCATGGGTCAAAGTTTTTGAATCAAAGACTTGATTTCTTGAAGTTCAAGTCGAATGGAGTCCAATTCTTCATTGGTGATTTTTTGACGATTTTCTTCGTTTTGCTCCGATTTCAGGCTGTTGATGTGTCGCGTTTTCTCTTCTCTTTCCTCGTGACTCGTGGAGCTGAAAGAGTCAACGATGGCTGCAATGAATAGATTGATAACTGTAAAGGTTGCAATCATGATGAAGGCAAGAAAGAAAATCCAAGAATAGGGGAACTTTTCCATGACCGGTCTTGCGATGCCCTCAGACCAACTCTCTAGGGTCATGATTTGGAAAAGCGTAAAGAAGCTAGATCCCAAGTTGCCAAACCATTCGGGGAATTCTTTTGAAAATAGATTGGTACTGATCACCGCTGAAACGTAAAACACGATCAGCATCAAGCCAACGACAGAGCCCAAGCTTGCCAGCGACCCCAGCAAGCCTTTGACCACCTTTCGCATGCTGGGTACTTTGTTGATCAAGCGAAGAACCCGAAGTACCCGCAGAGATCTCAGAACCGATAAGGACTCTGATGCAGGTATCAAAGCGATCGCGATCACCACAAAGTCAAACAAGCACCAAGGATCTTTAAAAAATCTCAGACCCCGCGCAAGCATCAACAGAGCAAGTTCGCCTATAAAAATTGCCAGTATGGCATGATCCAGAATGTGCAGTTCATGGCCGTAGGCGTCCATGATCGATTCGCTGGTTTCCATCCCAAGCAGCAAAGCATTGATCACAATGAGGACAACAATGCCAAATTGAATCCATTGGTGACCTACAAATTCCTCAATTTTTAGTTGCCATGCGGCTTGTTTTTGATTGTCGCTCATGTTGAACTTTAATTGTTTGGAAAATAGCAAATGTTTATATTTTTAGATTGTAAAAACGATGAACGTGATTTTAAGATAACTCAGTTCAAGAAAAAACGTTTATAAAAAACTCAATGTTCGTACAACCCATCCATCTTATTTTAACGCATGCGAATCTTATCAATTAGAGCAAGCCTAATCGTCCAGCCAGTATGCCCATGAAGACAGAGGCAAAAATTGGATAAAGTGGATTGGTTTTCTTGTGATAAGAATACAAAGCGACACCCGCTGCAATCAGAACGCCAAAAACACTATGGATGGAAGCCTTTGCAGTCACCAAACCGCTGGAAAGCATGAGTCCCACGATCAAAGGGGGAAAGGATTTGTTGATGATGGCATACCAAGGGGTGTTTTTTAGTTTGCCTTCTAATCGGCTAAAACCCATTGAAAGCGCAGCGGTGGGCAAAACAGTGGAGAGCGTCGCGACCATCATGCCCGCAAAACCAGCAACTCTCCAACCTACTAAACTCATCAACAGCACATTGGGCCCTGGCGCAACTTGGGAGATGGCAAATGCGGTTGCAAAATCCGCGTCATCCATCCATGAATAAGTCTCGACCGCAATTCGGTGAATTTCTGGAATCATGGTTGCAATACCGCCGATGGAAACAATGGCCGTCATGGCAAAAGTTTGAGCCATCAAAAGCAAGGTATCGAAATTCATTTCTTGGATTGCCAGACACTAAAAATAACCGAAACCGTGACCAGCCCAACGATAGATTGGAGCATGGGAAGGCGAAATAGACCAATCGATAGGAAGCTCAAAACTGCAAACGCTAAGCCAGTTTTAGATCGAACAATGCCTTTGGCCAATTTCAATCCGATCCCAAATGTCAAGCCCACTGCTGCTGCTGCTGCCGCGGTGGTCGCACTTTGAACATCAGGTAAATGTGAGAAATGATCGTAGGCGGTGATCAACGCAGTCAAGATGATCAGAGGGAAGGTGAATAGGCCCAGCAATGCAAGAACCACTCCTAAAAGACCATGAAATCGATCCGCAATGATGGTGCTCATGTTGATGAGGCTGGCCCCAGGAAGAATTTGTCCGATCGCTAAGGTTTGTGCGTATTCATCAGAGCTGAGCCATTTCCTCTTCTCAACAGAGATGTGATAAAGGGAGGCAGCTATTCCACCAAATCCAAAAAGACCTACAAGAAAAAAGCCCGTGAACAAGTCCCAAAGAGATACGTTATGGTGTTGGGGTTCAGCAGGCATGACGAAATCGTTGATGATTTTTTCTCAGTAAAGCTAAAGCGCTCGCAAAAAAGTACGCGGGTTTTTGGATCAAAGTTGCACCGTTAAACTGGGGCTTGGGTGATCAGTTGTTTAACTTTTTCTCGCTTTGAACTTGTCTCGCAATGGCTTCAACTTGTTCATTGGACATGCCAAATTTGGCTTGCAAGGCTTGCAATTTTTGCTTTTCCTCTTCAGTGACCACGCCATCAGCCAAGACCTCGCGCACTTCCATTTCGTACAGAGACTCGCGCCGCTGCACTTGTGCGGTGTAGGCTGTAGCGACCACACCGGTGAGAATGGCAGCCAATGCGATGGCCAAAATTTGCGTGACCACCACCAACGCCACACCA
>CAIMNS010000201.1 GCA_903842945.1 uncultured Burkholderiales bacterium | reverse complement strand
GCGATGGTGAACAAAATGTGGAATGCTGGCATGCGAGGGGTGGCGTGTTTACCTGGTCATGAGCTGGAATTCAAAGAGGGCTTTGAGTTGGCACTTCGTTATGCAACAGCACTGGGATGTGGGCAAATTCATGTGATGGCAGGTTGTGTCCCTCAAGCCTTACAAGCTAAGCCTCAAAAGCACCAAGATGCTTTAACAAGCTCAGACATCTCAGAACACAAGGGACCCCTTTTAGAAACTTATTTGGATAACTTGTTCAAGGCGGCAAACATGGCCGCTCAAGAGGGGATAGATGTGTTGATTGAGCCGATCAATACAAGAGATATTCCGAATTATTTCTTAAATCGTCAATCCCAAGCCCACACCATTGTAGAGACCTTGGGGTTGTCAAATTTAAAGGTACAGATGGATTTGTACCATTGTCAAATCGTGGAGGGCGATTTGATTCAGAAAATAAAGCACTATTTGCCCACCGGCCGCGTGGCACATGTTCAAGTCGCAGGCGTCCCCTCACGTCAAGAATTGCATTTGGGAGAGCTCAACTACATGGACATCTTTCAAGTGTTGGATGAGGTTGCGTTGTCCTGTCAATGGCAAGGATATGTGGGACTAGAGTATCGGCCACAAGACGGCGCTCAACCCGGGGGAACCTCTAAGGGCTTGTCTTGGTTAAAAACCTCTGTGAATTGGCAAGACTAAAAGCTAAGCGTCTTGCGAGAAAACCATCAGGGCTTTAAGTGCTGCTGTTTCTGCTCTTAAGATGCGCGAACCCAAAGACCAAGGCTGAAAGCCTCTAGAAATTAGGGCGTCTTCCTCTTTGGGGTCAAGTCCGCCTTCGGGACCACTCAGCACTTGAATTGTTTTGCCGTCAAGCGGGCGGGAATTGGCCTGGTTCTTAAGCGTCTGAGTGGACAAAACAAATGGGTGGGTGTCTGTTGGCATCGTTTGAAGCAAATGGTTCAAAGAGACGGGGGTTTCAATCACGGGAATGCGGTTTCTGCCAGACTGTTCACAAGCGCCAATCGCGATGAGTTGCCAGTGTTGGGTCTTTTTGATCGCACGCTCGCCTTGAAGCTTGAGCACGGAGCGCTGGGTCATCAAAGGCGTGATGCGTTGTACACCAAGCTCAGTGGCTTTTTCAACCAACCAATCCATGCGTTCATTGGCGGGCATGCCAACCATCAAGTGAACGGCTTGTGCGCATTCACGCTCAAGCGCTAAATGTTCATGTGTAGTAGCAAGAACTTTTTGCCGGCCCATTTCTTCAATGGTACTGAGGTATTCACCACCTCTACCATTGAACAGTGTCACCTCATCACCAGGTTGAAGTCTCAGAACTTGGATATGTTTAACCGCCCTTTCGGGCAGCTCAATGGTGGAATTCGCATCCAGGGGCAATTCGCAATAAATTCTTGGCATGGCGTGTTTAGGCGGTGAACGGGAGCAAGAGATTGAAAACGTCAAACTCTGCCAAAAGCAAAACCGTCTTGGGTTTGTATATTTTCAACCACGTCGATGAATTTGAGAAAGGGTCCTAATTCTCGGTATCGATAACACGTGTTGCGAATGTAGTTGATGAATCTGGGGATGTCTTTTGCGTAGTGGTGTTTTTGATCACGAAGGGACAGTCTAGAGAAGATGCCAGCTATCTTGAGGTGTCTTTGCAGTCCCATCCATTCGACCTCTCTATAAAAGGCACCAAAATCATTCCATAAACCATTGGTGTCTAAAAGCCCATGCTTTTTGGCATTTTCCCAATACCGGATGGTGACATCAAGAGCAAACTCTTCAGGCCAAGAGACAAATGCATCTCGCATCAAGCTGGCAATGTCATAGGTGATGGGTCCATAAACGCTGTCTTGAAAATCAAGGACACCCAGTCTTTTTTCATTCTCGTCAAGAGCAAGCATGAGGTTTCTTGGCATGAAGTCTCGATGCACAAAGACACTGGGCGTGCTCAGATTGTGTTTCACAATTTGCGCAAAGACGGCGTCCAACAAGTCGACCCAATTATGACCTGCTGCTTGTAGATTGAAGTTTTTGTTTTGAGTGAGGTACCAGGTCGGAAAAAAAGCAAGCTCTTGATGGAGCAACTTGGCATCATAATTGGGCAAAACATGGGGTTGGCTCGCCAATTGCCAGGTGATCAAAGCATTGGTGGCTTCTTTGAAGAGTTCAAGCGTGTTCTCATTGGGGACAAGCACATGGCTGTGCTCTCCGCCCATCGATGGCAAACCTCCCCAAAGACCAGTCGGTCCTGTGAGGGCTTGCATCATGGTTTGGTGACCCAGATCGGACAAGAGCAAAAAGCCAAGGCTTTCTTGCCATTCCACAATGTCGGGCACCAAAAGTCCAGCGGTCTGCATCATCTGACAGATCTTGACAAAGGCATGAGAATTTTCAAGATCGGGGGGCGCATCCATGATAATGAGGGACTGGCCAGGACTTTGGGCTTTGTCCACGCGGAAATACCGCCTGAAACTGGCGTCGGCCGACGCCAACCTCAAGGTTGATGGACTTAAATCATGCTTGATGCAAAGGTGAGCGAACCAGTCTTGGAAAGCGTCTTGTCGCTTGGGGTCGTTCCAGGCAATGGGATTCGTATTAAATTGCATTTGAAGGGGACCTTGTACTCATGGATAATCTCATTGTACAAATCTTGAGCGTACTTTGATGCCCTCTCAAAGTTGTCTTATTTCAATTGAACTTAAATCTCATGAATTTCTTGTGTTGAAATTACCGCTTGTTGTTTTTTGGATCTTCATGCATGTCTGCAGTTCAGCGCAAACTGTAGCAGAGAAGCCATTGAGGAGTGACTTGGTGTTAAAGCCAAGCGCTTTGCTAAGTGAGCGAGTCTCACCGAAACATAAAAATCAAGCGCCGTCATTTTTTGAAGCCGACGTGATGTCTGGGCAAACCGACATCCAGACGCATTTTGAAGGTGCAGTTTCAATGCGAAGGTCCGATACGGTCATTCGTGCAGATCAACTTGATTATGATTCAAGCAAAGATTTACTGAGTGCACAGGGCAACGTCAGAGTCAACAAAGCGGGCAATGTTTATCAAGGCCCACAATTGAACCTCAAGATAGAGACTTTTGAGGGAGAGTTCCTTGACCCTTCTTTCAGCTTCTTGAGAAACGGCGCCTACGGACAAGCCTCGAGGATAGAGTTCTTGGATGCCCAGCATGCAAAGGTGCATCAAACGACGTTCACAACTTGCCAGGTCAAGCCAGGTCCGAGTTGGCTGCCGGACTGGATACTGAAAGCGCAATCGATCGATATCAACAACGAGAGCAATGAGGGCCAAGCCAACGGAGCTTCCTTGCAATTCAAAGGCATACCCATTTTGCCAATTCCTTCACTGAGCTTTCCGTTGAGTTCGGACAGAAAGTCTGGATTTTTACCTCCAACGATTGGCTTGGACAGCATTGGTGGTGTGGAGTACACGCAACCGTATTATTGGAACATCGCCCCGAATAGAGATGCAACTTTTCAAGCGACGACGTGGAGCAAAAGAGGCCTCAATTTTGGCAGTGAGTTTCGATATCTGGAGCAACAAGGCCCGGATGTGCGAGGCTTGCTCAGGTTGGACTACATGCAACACGACCTGTTGAGAGATAAAGCCAGGTGGGGGTATTCACAAACCCATCAGGGTGGCTTGGAGGTGTTGGACCAGCACTTGGGCTTGAACTTGAACGTCAAGCGAGTCAGTGATGACTATTATTGGAGAGATTTTCCAAGAGCGACAAATCCTTTGACCGAAAGGTTGTTGCCTGGAGATGTCTCTCTCAATTGGGCTGCTGGGGAGTGGAATTCGAACTTGAGGAGTTTGCGCTGGCAGACCTTACAGGATTTGACTGCACCCATCACGCCGCCATTTGATCGAGTTCCACAATGGACGACCAAGTACCGTCCGTCACTTGGCAATTGGCAATTTTCAATGCAAACAGACATCACAAAATTCCAAGCGGATCGAAGTCTGGCATGTCAAGCGGGAAGTTTAGATTGTCAACCGAATGGCCAAAGGGCTCTCTTGGCCAGTAAATTGAGCTACCCCATTCGTTTGAGTTTTGCAACGATCACACCGAAATTGAGTTTACTCAACAGGACCTATGAATTTGATCGTTCGCTCAGCAATGGTCAAACACAGGCCAGTGTGTCGGTCCCCACCTTCAGTTTGGACGCAACAACGGTCTTTGAAAGACCCATCTCTTGGGCTGGACAAAATTACACCCAAACCCTTGAGCCACGGATGTTTTATGTGAACACACCTTACAGAAAACAAAACTTTTTACCTGTGTATGACACTGGAAGAAATGATTTCAACTTTGCCACCGTTTATACAGAGAATGCTTTTTCCGGGTATGACCGTGTTTCGGATGATCGATTGTTGACGTTGGGAGCAAGTACTCGACTCATCTCTCAGTCTTCAGGTGAGGAGCGAGCAAGATTTGGCCTTGCGCAACGCTTTAGATTTGCCGACACCTTGGTGGCCTTGCCATCTGATGTGGGCGTCTCCAAGGAGCGTTTGAGCGACATGCTTTTAGGGGCTTCAGTGAACATGGCCTCGAGCTTCACCCTTGACTCTACCCTTCAGTACAACCCTTCGACCAAAGAGTCCATGCAAACCAAGATTGGGGGACGGTTTTATCCTTCCAATTACCGTTTATTGAGCGCAGCTTACAGCTTTCAGCGAGACGTCAACAGTGAAATGATTGATTTGGCTTGGCAATGGCCACTCAATGACTTGTGGGGCAAAAAGGGCAAAGATCTGGGTCCTGGCAGGGGCCTGGGCGAAGATCAATGGTTCAGCGTTGGGCGTTTGAATTTTGATGCACAAAACCACGCCTTGGTCAATGCCATCGTTGGAATGGAGTACGATGCAGGGTGCTGGCTGGGCCGGGTGGTCTTTGAGCGACTTCAAGTCGCGACCAATCAATCCAACCAGCGTATCATGTTTCAGTTGGAGTTGGTGGGCTTTACCAAGGTCGGCATCAACCCATTGCAGACCTTAAAAGATAATATTCCGCGATACCAAAATCTTAGAGAAACCATGAATGCACCCAGTCGGTTTGGAAATTATGATTGATATGATTAAAAATAAGAAATTCAATGTATCAAACGCCCTCTTGATGGGGTGGGTGTTTCTTATGTTGGTATCGGCTGCACAAGCTCAAGTTCTTCGTGCCCCTGGAGGTCGTTCAGGTCTGTCGTCCACCGCCTTACCTGAGCTTTCTGGGGCGTCCAACAGTTCAGACGCCACAAGCTTTAAAAGCCCTTCAGAGCCAACACCTGCGGATGCGAGGCGACAGTCATCAGACTACATCGTTGCATTGGTGGACAGTGAGCCTGTCACGAATCAAGAAATATTGATTCAAATGCAGCAATGGCTTTCACAAATGAGCAACCAACGTGTTCAAGTTCCACCTCCCTCGGTGCTCCTTAAAGAGCTCATGGAGAAAGTGATCAGTGAGAAATCACAACTTCAGTGGGCCTTGCAGCAAGGCATCAAGGTGCAGGACGCTGAAATTGATCAGGCTGAGAGCAGCTTGGCCGCACGAAACAACCTGAACATCGAGGAGTTCCGCGGTAAATTAAAAACCACCGGCATCAGTTTGAAACAATTCAAGATGGAGTTACAAAACCAACTGGTCTTGCAAAAACTACGAGAAAAAGAAGTCAATTCCAGGATCAAAATCACAGAAAACGAAATCGATCAATATTTAAAGGATTTGAAGAGTTCGGTCAGTGAGGATCAAGTTCAGATTGAAATCGCACAAATATTGATTCGGCTGCCTGAGGGGTTCACCCCAGAGCAAGAGAAAAAAGCTGAAGAGGACATCAAAACCGTCAAAGACAAGCTGGTTGCCAAAGCAGACTTTTTCACTTTGGCGCAACAGTTTTCTCAAGCACCGGACAAGGCCCTTGGCGGTCGAATGGGATTGCGGCCCGTTGACAAATACCCGGAGCTCTTTGTCAACAGCTTGCAAGGGGTGAAAGTTGGTGAGGTGGTCGGCCCCATTCGTTCTGGAGCGGGTCTGCATTTGCTCAAGCTCGTTGAAAAGTCTTCACTGAGCAACGAATTGACATCCAATCAGACGCATGTCAGGCACATTTTGGTGCGCGCATCTGGGCAAGACAGCATCAACTCGATTCGGGTCCGACTCTTCAATGTCAAAAACCAAATCGATAGCGGCTTGGCTGATTTTGCAAAAGTTGCTCGGGAGATTTCACAAGATGGTTCTGCCCCAAGCGGTGGAGACTTGGGTTGGGCGAGTTCAGGCATGTTTGTGCCTGAATTTGAGGAAACCATGAATCGACTCAAGGTGGGGGAAGTTTCTGACCCCGTGATTTCTCGATTTGGCGTTCATTTGATTGAGGTCTTAGAGAGAAGAAAAAACCCCATGACACTCAAGGAACAAAGAGATGTTGCGAGAAATGCTCTAAGAGAGGGCAAATTTGAGCAAGCCTTCAACGACTGGGCCCGGGAAATCAGAGGGCGAGTTTTTATTGAATACCGCGATGATCCGCAGACCTTGACCAAGTAAAGCACAGATCCATCGACAACTTCAGGGGAGTTGAACTCAAGTTCGAAGCGTTTTGAAACACATTGCAAAAAAAAGATTTGGACAACATTTTTTGGTGGACGCCGGGGTCATTGATCAAATCGTCGCGGCCATCAACCCTCAGTTGGGACAATCCATGGTGGAGATCGGGCCAGGTCAATCGGCCATCACACGTCCACTTTTACAGGGATTGGATCGTTTGTGTGTGGTCGAGTTGGACCGGGATTTGGCGCATGCTTTAAAGGCCAATCCCAAACTAAGGGTCATACAAGCGGATGTTTTAACGGTTGATTTTGGCCAATTGT
>CAIMNS010000200.1 GCA_903842945.1 uncultured Burkholderiales bacterium | reverse complement strand
GGTGACGGGTCTTTTTACGCTGCTTTTGGGCGTTCAACCCCAACTGGTCCATGCTTGGTACTTGTCGGTCTATGTGGATGCCGTGGAGTGGGTCGAACTGCCCAACACCTTGGGCATGAGCCAGTATGGAGATGGTGGCCTCATGGCCAGCAAGCCTTATGTGGCCACAGGAAAGTACATCCAGCGCATGGGGGGGCCGTGCAAGGGATGCGCTTATGACCCTGCGCTTCGAGAAGGTGAGCGAGCCTGCCCGTTCACCACCTTGTATTGGGATTTTTTACTCCGACACGAAAGCCTTCTAGCTAAAAATGCGCGCATGGCCTTGCAGGTCAAGAACGTGGCGCGCATGACAGAAGCTCAAAAGCAGGCCGTCACGTTGAGAGCTGAAGCGATCCGCTGCGGCAAAGTAGGGGGTCAGCTCTCAACAGATGAGTTTCAGCTGACCTGTTGAATGCCAGCAATCAACCAGACTTTGTTGCCAGACCTTGAGTAACTCATGTTCCATACTTCTTTAAAGGGCTCTGGATGGGCATGAGCACCTTCTTTGATGGTGCCTTCAAATTCAACGCTGGCCAAATAGTGATCTCCTAGGAGTTCCATGCCCAAGAGCACCGCTTCAAGTTGAACGACTTCAGTTTTGGTGATTTGTGCAAAAAGGGGTGTTGCATCGCGCTCGATCAGTTCAGCTTTGATTTCCGATAACATCTCCTCTGTCATCCATGTTCGCATGAGTGCAGTATCTGATCGATCCCAAGCATCTTGCATGCTCACAAAACCTTTTTTAACGGTCTCTAAAAATCCATGGGTATCAAATCCATCGGGAATAGACCAATTGCTAGGGTTTGAAGGGGTTGATGGATTTGAGTTGTAAGTTGACTGCGCTGCAGGAGCGTTAGGGTCAACCATAGACTTGGATGGGTTGGGTGAATTGAAGTTGGAGTTAGAAAATGCTGGCTGACCCGCTGCCTGATAGGCCAAGGGGGATTCTCCATTGGCAGGAGAGGGGCCTCTTCTGCGCATGAAGTAGCCCACCACAGCGAGCAAAACAAATGCCAGCAAACCGAACAACAAAAATTGACCAAACTCTGCGCCAAAACCCATAGAGTGTGCAAGCCATGCTAAACCTAAACCAGCAGCAAGTCCTCCAACCATAGCACCCCAGGGCCTTCGGGTGGGAGATGCCATGGGAGCCGAGGCGGGTGAGGGTGCTGAAGGTGCAGCAGAGGGACTTCCTGCGGGTTGTGCGCCAGGTTGAGCAGGTTTTGCTGCCTCACGTTGAGACACGTTGCCCGATTGTTGTCCCACTGGTTTACCCGAGCCCATGCGTTTTGCCGCGTTGACGGACACGCAGGTCAAGCTGAAAAGAAAAAGAAAGAGGAGGGTCAAAAATTGTTTTTTCATAGGGTTTCCATTTGTCTCTACGGTAACACTTTATAGCACGGAACGGACTTTTTTTTCATCATGTTAAAGCGAAATGATGATAGGGCATGAGACATACAAAATAAAAGGTTTTTAGGGGTGTTTTTTTGGATGCCAATTGAATTCCAAAAAAAATGCAACCCATAGGATGCTCTGACCCGCCCCTAGGTCTTTTGAAGCGTTGACATCACGTCTTTGGGTGTTTTAAAGTGTCTTGGCTTGCCTTGGAACTTCTTGGCGATGAAAAAGTGTATATTCTTTGCATTGTCCACCACCCTTTAAAAAAACCATGAACCCCTTGATCAAAACAATTTGCAGCTTTTCTCTTTCTTTCATGGCTGCCTCTGCGATGTCCTTGACCTTGAGCATTCCAAAATCCCTGATTGATCTGGGTGTTGCTAAGAAGTTTCCCAAAGAAAAGCTCTCCATCACTTTGGACAAACCTGTGACCGCTTTTAGCCGGGAGCGTCAAAAAATTGAGTTGTGTGGTACGTGGACCAGTAAATTGCCGGCCAAATCAGGCGAGTTCTGTGTGGACACCCAGCCCGTTTGGAACAAAGACAAGGGGGACATCGAGATTTCAAAAGTAAATATTCTGAAGTTGACGGCGGGAGACGGGAAAGAGCTCTCTTCCAGTGTTTCATCTGCCCTTAACTCAAGCATTTTGACACTTTTAGACGGTACATCCGTGCATCATGTCAATGAGATGATTGGCAAAAGACTGGACGCCATAGAAATTCAGGAAAACAGTTTCAAATTGATTTTTTAAATGATGGATTCATCAGTTCGGTGGCACACTAAAGTTGAAATCTCAACTGTATCGTAGTTGTAAGAAGATGCTGTACTGAAATGAGGATGCTGTACTGAAATGAGGATGCTGTACTGAAATGAGGATGCTTCTAGGCACGTCATCAAAAACAATCAACTATTTTTTTGATGACGTGATCTTCAAAAGCATGCTGGTTTTTCAAGACAGATCAAATGCCTTTGAGCCTCCTTTAGAGCCCACCGTGTGACTGCGCAACCATCATGTAGAGCATGGGAATGGACAGGAGTGTGTTGGCTCTGGATGTCAACATGGCGAGCTTGGCCGCTGCAGCTTTCTCCTCTGGCGTGACCTCGACCATGCCAAGGGCTTTTTGTTGATTGGGCCAAATGATGAACCACACATTAAAAGCCATGATCAAAGCAATCCACATGCCGATGCCAATCGCTACAAAAGGCTGAGTCAAGGACAAGGCGCTCATGACATAGCCGTTCATGGTCGCCACCAGCAAGCCGGTGACCACTGTGGCCAAGGCAGCGTAGCGAAACCAAAACAAAGCCTCGGGTGCAATGACCTTGCTGATGGCTGGTTTTTGTTCGTCTGGAATTTTAGGCATTGAAGGAATTTGAACAAAATTAAAGTACCAAAGCAAACCAATCCACATGATTGCAGATAGGACATGCAACCATCTCATGAAAAAGATCCCCCAGGCATGCCCCAATTCAATGGCCGGATTTGCCAGCACCACAATGAGGATCAATAAAACAACGCCTGCAATGAGCGTGTGCAAAAGGGACTGAAACAGCTTGGTCATGTTGAGAGCCTCATAAGTTTGGAATTCTGCAACTTTAATCCTTAATCTCTCAAAGTCAATCATGATTTGCTCAAGGCCGTAGGGGTAAACCAATACTTATAACTGTCAATGTTCTCCATGGGTATGGCGTTCGAAGCTGAGAGCTTCAATGCTTTTGGGATGCTTTTACCGTGATCAAGGTGCTCGTTGGAGAGGATCCATCGTTAAAAGAAGCTTGTCGCCTCAAGGGTCATCACCAGGTGGCTGTCCATGGCTAGGGTAAGCCCTCTTAGACATAAGATCAGCGCTTTAGAGAAGCTTACTTTCTGACCAAGAAAGAGGGGAGTTTTTAATTCACTGGTGCAGCATGGAAATTGTTTTTTGAGCGTCTTTTTTTATTTTGCATCTCCTCGTTTACACTTAAGCACGTAGGTTGATTCTTCATTCACTCAATTCACTCATAGGGGTTTTTTTATGTTGTTTCCCACGACCATCGTTGGCAGTTATCCTCAACCCGAATGGTTGATCGATAGAGCGAAGTTGGCGGGCCGCTTTCCGCCAAGAGTGAGAGCCAAAGAACTTTGGCGTGTTGAAGAACCGTATCTTAAAGAAGCCATGGAGGATGCGACCCTTTTGGCCATCAGAGCCCAAGAGGATGCGGGCTTGGATATCATCACCGATGGAGAAATCCGGCGTGAGAGTTATTCCAATCGAATCGCAACGGCATTGGAAGGCATAGACATTGATAACCCTGGTGTTGGCCTCGACCGTTCCGGTCATCCCAATCCTGTTCCTCGCATCGTTGGGAAAATTAAGCGATTGCGTCCAATCGAGCTTGAGGATTTGCTGTTTTTAAAGGCCAACACCCAAAGAAAAGTAAAAATCACAGTGCCTGGCCCATTCACCATGCTCCAACAAGCTCAAAATGATTTCTACGCGACCGAGGAGGAGGCGGCGATGGATTACGCGGCCGCACTCAACGAAGAAATCAAAGATTTGTTCGCCCATGGTGCAGACATCGTTCAAGTCGATGAGCCCTATATGCAAGCGAGGCCTGAGAAAGCAAGGCAGTATGGAATTCAAGCTCTTAACCGAGCTTTATTGGGCGTGACTGGTACGACAGCCGTTCACATCTGCTTTGGTTACGCTGCAGTGATTCACGTGAGACCTGAGGGCTACAGTTTTTTGCCGGAGTTGTCAGCTTGTTCATGCACTCAAATTTCGATTGAAACAGCACAATCGAATCTCGACTGTCAAGTGCTTGAGCAGCTTGGCAATAAAAAAATCATGCTGGGTTGCATTGATCTCTCAGACATGAACATTGAAAGCCCCGTTTTGATTGCGTCCAGAGTTAAAAAGGCACTCAAGTACGTGGCTGCAGAAAATATCATCTTGGCTCCAGATTGCGGTATGAAATACTTGCCCAGAGAGGTTGCCAATGGAAAACTTAAAGCAATGGTCCAAGCTGCGCAAATGTTACGAAGTGAAGTGAATTGAAGTGAATTGAAGTCATTTGACTAGACTTCTCTTTGTTTTTCTTCAGCCAACATCTCATCCATGCTTATCGATAAAGCAAAAGATGAACCCAATTGTTTCATCCAACGCAGAAAGCAATGTTGATAAGCCATAGGGACGAAAATTGACTGTAATAATCGTTTTTATTATAAAAATCTAATTTATAACTGTTTTTATGATGAGGTAATCGATTTTATGGCTGATATCGGGTATCGATGGCTATCGTTGACCTACAGTGTCGATTCAGTTCATCCAATGGCTGTTGAGAGTCAGATCGGTCGCAGCCGCTCCACGTCTCGTAACGGCGACGTCCGCTTAGAAGTCTACTTAGAATCTTACCGCCCTCTGGATAGCTTGAGTGAGCATTTGGCTTTTGCTTTCAAATATGAAGGCATCCATCTGGAGTTTCTAGCTCGGCTTTTTGCCCTAGATTTAGCCAAAAAAGAGCTGGAAAAATGGATCGCGAGTGAGCCAACGGGAAGCTATGCGCGCCGAGCTTGTTTCTTTTATGAGTGGCTACTGGGTAACAAGCTGGATGCGCCGAATTTAACGCGAGGCAACTACATTGATGCACTTGATCCAGAAATGTATCTGGTCGGTACTCCGATCAATTGCCCGCGCTGGCGTGTTCGTGACAATCTTCCAGGCAGTCGCGACTTCTGCCCTATTGTTCGAAGGACAGAGGCGATTCAAGCAACTGAGACCTATGATGTGTCAGCCAAGCTAATGGAGCTAGAGACTGAATTTGGCGTTGATCTAATTTCACGTAGCACCGTTTGGTTAACTGTCAAAGAAAGCCGTGCCAGTTTTCTGATTGAGCGCGAACAAGAAAAAGAAGATCGTATTCGCCGCTTTGCCGCAGTCATGGAAAACGAATGCGGAAAGCTCAACAATCCATTGTCCCCCCCAATCTTAAGCCTTTAGCAACGCGGTATTTTGGGCGATATGGCACTGCGTTACGGACTTCGACGCTCCCCTGTTTATATTGGACATTCTGATCACTACCAAGCGATCGTTGATTACATCGCCCCGCATTGGGAACAAACGAATGCCTTGCTTTCTGGGCTTACACATTTTCTCGAGCGAAGCCAAGGCGCATCATCGATCGTACGTGCAGCAGTTGCCTCATTCGCAACGAAAACCCAGTCATTGGTGAAAGACTTGCTCGTGAGGTGCAGCAGGCCTTTGCCCCTTTAAAATGAATAGCCATCTTTCTTGTACAAAAGATCAAGGATAAGGATTAGACCAATTACCGAAATCTTATTGACAAGTGAAGTTGGCTGCATTTCCTAAGTCCCCATTAACTGGACCCGTGTACTTTGCAGATTTTGGATAGGCGCAAAGAGGGCGGGTTCTGGCTGCGGGTGATGAAGTAAATGCAGATCCGGAGGCAACAATGCTATCAGGAGCAATTCCTTTTTCAACCCAATTGACCATTGGGGTGAGCATGTCGAATTGATCGGTCGAGGGACCTCCACTGCAGTGTCCCATGTTAGGAACCAAGTAGAGTCTTGAGAAATTTTGAGCACCTGAGTATTTGTTGTTGATGTTTTTAAAATAATTGACTGTATAAGTCGCGGAGGGTCCAGGATCACTTGCTCCGTGATACCAAATGACTTTTCCACCCTTGTTGACGAAAGAGTCTATGTTGGTGGAGGCTGCAACCACGGGGTGATTTGACTGCAATCTAGACGGATCAATGTCAAAGTTCCAGCTTTTGTAGGGCACCAAAGTAGGTATTTGAGGGCTGACGTAATATCCTATTTGATTTGTCCCTAAAGCTAAATTACCCGGAGCGCTTGTCGCAGTTCCAATGTTGCGAGTTGGAATACCCGTCGTGGCCATGAAGCCGCCATCGTAAGGATAGCCCTCTACTTTTGTACCACTGGGGACAACAACAGATGCCCCTGCACTTGTTGTCGGACCTTGGTTGATCTTTTTAATGGCTGTGATCTGATCGGCACTTAAACACGAAGCTGTTTTTACGCCAGAGCACATCAGGGGTTGAGTTGATTTGAAAACGTAAGTCGCAGGATCAAATTTGCAGGCGCTGGGGTTATCGATCACGCCATCTACAGCGCCGTCATTGGCGTCACAGGCCTCAAGAATTGCTTGCGTGAAAAGACCTTGGTCAGCAACTGTGAACGATTGGCTAAACAGTGCATTTCCATTGGCGTCTTTGGTAACCAAGGAGGCAATAGCTTGTAAGGAGTTGACCTCACTTTGGGTAATTGCAGTCAAATCATATACCGGGTCACCTGCCACAACACCATCAAAGTAGCTTGGAAATCGTTGCATAAACTCCATACCCTGACGCCCACCTGTTGAGCATCCAACGTGGTAGGAGCGGTCAGGGTTTTTGCCGTAAAAGGTTTTGATGATTGATTTAGCTGTCTGCGCTGCTTTGTCGATGGATCCATAACCCCATTCTGTCGTGGCATTGGGTTCCGATAGAAAGTCTAAAGTTGATTTTCCTGCCGCAGTCAATACAGTGTTGGCATGACCACCGTCTTGAGCAACCACAGCCCAGCCCTGTGAGAGAGCAGGGGTCATACTTCCAGCCACTCCAATGGCAGCAGGAACAGAGCCCTCCGAGCCTCCACCACCTTGGAACATGAAGCGACCATTCCAGTTCAATGGAAGCCTGAGCTCAAACCCCGTACCGTAAGAAACCTTGTCTGAGCCCGTGTACGCACCTGCAACGCCTGTTACTAAGCAGTGCTCTGGTAATGGGTAATTGTTAACAACAGTGCCGTTTGGAACAATTGAACTTGAAGTGATGGTTGAATTTGGGATGGGTAGAGTAGAAGAAGTCGTTGAAATATAAGAGCACATGTTGAGCAGTTGTGCATGTTGATCAATGTTGGTTGAACATGAGTAAATGGAAGCTAAGCTTATCAGTACAAATGACCACTTTAATAATTTCATTTTGTCCTCCGCGATAGGTGTCAGCTCATTATGTTTTGAATTTAAAAATTGAAAAGATGGATAACCCTATATTTACTCGCCAATTTGTATTGCAATGCAACAGGGTTTTTAATTTATCAAAATTTACGGACTTGAAAAACAAGGGTTATTACGCTAAAAAATTAAAAACATTTGGTGCATGATGATTTGCGACAAGGATTTTTTCATTCAATTTATGAAGTGCCTGCATTAATGAACTAAGTTGAATTGCCCGTTGTCCAGCTTATTTTTATATCTCCAACGTCTTTAGGAATTCATCATATGAGAACCTATCGCATG
>CAIMNS010000199.1 GCA_903842945.1 uncultured Burkholderiales bacterium | reverse complement strand
CTTCAAAAAAACAAATACCACTGCAAGGACTTGTCATCTTTGCCAAGAACAAAGATCAAGTTTCTGCGTTTTACAAGCAGGCCTTAGAGCTTGAAGCCCAAGAGTCTGAAAAGACACACGACTTGTTGGTAGGTCATGGGCATGAAGTTGTGGTTCATGCTATTTCAAAGGCCTACGCAGCTAGCATTGAAATAAGCTCTCCGCCTACACCCAGAGAAGAGACACCGCTTAAACCAACTTTTGTGGTTAAAGATCTAGAAGTGGTCAGGGCCGCCGCTCAAAAAACGGGTGGTTTTTTGAAACCACTCAAGCAGGCTTGGCGCTTTCGAGGATTTATTGTTCTTGATGGCTGGGATCCTGAGGGCAATGTTGTTCAATTCAAGCAGATAGATCAAAATACATAGTTGCCTGCCTTCTCGCATAAGCAGAATCAATTTGGTATCAATATGAAATCCATTTTTTCAAAAATCAAAAATGTTTATACGCTGATCAAACGTGGCATTCTCAAAGTGTCCGATTGGATGTTCCAAAGCTTTCGGGTGGCGCTGGTTTTGGGTGTAGTTCTTTATGCGGTGGGCATAGGCTGGCTTGTTTTTTATTCACACAAAGTCAGCCTAGACGATCATACCGTGTTGGTCATGGACTTAAAAGGCGCATTGGTTGAAGAGTATCCAGGTGGCTTGAAGGACAAGCTCATTGGCGAACTTCAGGGCAATGCCACAGAGACTGTTCGTTTGCGCGATGTTGTGATGACCCTGGAGCTGGCAGCCAAAGACAAGCACATTGACAAAGTGCTTTTGAAGTTAGACGATTTTCAGGGGGGCGGCCTGGTTTCTTTGCGTGAGGCTGCCAGCGCCATTGAAAAATTCAAAGCGTCTGGCAAGCAAGTGGTGGCTTGGTCTACCTTTTACGATCAACGCCAATATTATTTGGCGGCACATGCCAATCAAGTTCTTTCTCACCCGATGGGGGGTGTGTTAATTGAGGGCCTGGGTAGAAATCGCAATTACTATAAAGACGCCTTAGACAAGCTGGGTATCAAAGCCAATTTAATTCGGGTCGGTCAATTCAAGTCAGCAGGTGAGCCTTTTGTTTTGAACGCGCCATCTCAGCAAGCCTTAAAAGCAGAAGCACACGTCTACGATGCCTTATGGGCTTTGTACACAGGCGGCGTAGAAAAGGCCCGCAAGTTACCTGCAGACAGCATCAATCAAAACATGGGCAAGCTGCCTGATGCGCTCATCAAGGTTAAAGGCAATGCAGCCCAATTGGCCCTTGATTGGAAGTGGCTCGATGGCTTGCAGACTTTTGAGTCATTGCGTGAAACACTTATGAAAGACGTGGGCAAAGACGAGGACATTCAATCTTTTCGTCAGGTTGGCTGGAAAGACTACCTTGTCTCTGAAGTCAAAAAAGTCAAAGGTGAGCACATTGCCATCGTAGTGGCAGAAGGTGAAATAGGCGATGGCCGCGCACCTGCTGGGAAAATTGGCGGCATCTCCACTTCTGAGCGCATTCGCAAAGCCACCGAAGACAAAGATGTCAAAGCCATTGTGCTCAGAGTTAACTCACCAGGTGGCAGTGTTTTGGGCTCTGAGCTCATTCGAGATCAGCTGCAAATTGCCAAAGACAAAGGCAAGCCTGTCGTAGTTTCCATGGGCAACTTGGCAGCATCAGGTGGCTATTGGATTTCCATGGCGTCCGATGTGATCATTGCTGATCCTGCCACCATTTCAGGCTCAATTGGTGTGTTTGCCATGTTGCCCACAGGTGAAGGTTTGATGAGCAAAATTGGTGTGAACACGGGGGGCTACCAAACCAGTTGGCTTGCCGGTGCTTACGATCCTAGAAAAGCGCTAGACCCTCGCATGCAAATTTTGGTGCAATCGAGCATTGAACACGTCTATGCCGATTTCATTGGCAAGGTGTCGCAAACTCGCAAACTCGAGCTGGCCAAGGTTGATGACTTGGCACAAGGCAGAATCTGGACAGGCGCTCAAGCGCTTGAGCACAAACTCATTGACAGGCTTGGTAGTTTCTCAGATGCCGTGGAAGAGGCCAGAGTGCTTGTCGCTCAACTTGAGGGTGCTCAAAAAAGTGACAAAGAGCTTCCGATTAAATATGTCGGACCCAAAACTTCACCCATAGAAAGATTTGCTCAAAAATTCTTGGGGCAGTTCGGATGGTTTGCGGGT
>CAIMNS010000198.1 GCA_903842945.1 uncultured Burkholderiales bacterium | reverse complement strand
TAGCCCACAAGGCTCCACGCCCGCGCAACCCGCAGCAAGGGACGCAGGCATGGAGTTGGCTAAAAGTGGCAAGGCGCTTAAACAAGTTGAACTGAACTTGACCGAGTTAGAAGAGAAGTGGCTGGAGCTTAGCCAAGCCCTGGAAGGCCTGATGGCGTCTCCCAATGCTTGAGGCCCTGATTTTTACGTGAACAAAAGTAAAACTTTACAGCAACTCAATCCCTCATCTTAGAATGGTTCACTATTCACCCGCTCTTTGATGATGCATGCCTCGCAGTGTCAGTGCTAGAACCTATGACGCTTTAAGTACCATGAACCTAGATTTCGCCCCACATTGGCTTAAAACTTACATGCGCATGAGCTTGTGTGCATTGGCTTTGTCGGTCAACTTCGGTGTCGCACTGGTGTCGATTTCCAAGTTGCTGATCGTCATTGGTTTTTTGCTGTTTTTGAAATACGACTGGATGGCTTTCGCTCAATCTGCTCAATCTCAACTGCAGTACAGCCAAAACCGATGGCTGTACCTCACCCAAGGCTTGAAGTCCCTGAGGGTGAACTTTAAAAAATTAGACTCACCCGCCATCGTTATGCTGTGTGTGCTCTGGATGTCGGTGTCCTTGATATGGAGTGAGGCTGACCTCTCCGAGTGGCCCATGGCACTGATTCGTCACGCTAGGATACTCTTTCTTCCTCTCATCTTGTACTGCATCAGATCTAAAAAGGATGTGCAATGGATCGTGCTGTCGATGATTGCTGGACAAGTCTTGATCGTCTTCATCTCCTACCTTTTGTGGTTGGGCGTGCCTTTTCCATTGTTCAACCCCTTGTACCCGAAAGATTTTGGTGTGGTGATCAATGGCCATTTGGAGCAACCCATCATGACAACACTGATGGTCGTCATCGCATGGAGTTTCAGGAAAGAAATTTGGCCTGCCCTTGGACAAGGGCCCATTTACCTGTTGTGCGCATTGGGTGCTTTCAACGTATTTTTTATCATGACGGGCAGAACAGGCTTTATCTCCATGCTGTTGGCCATTACGTTTGGAATTTACCAATATTTCAAAACTCGTTACACCAAGCAAATGGCATGGATATGGTTGTTGCCAGTGATCATGACCTGCGTTTTGAGTTTGCTCTCCAACCGCTTCAACAACAAGGTGTTTGAAGCTGTCAATGACATTGCCCTGTACGCTCAGGGCAACGATGCCACCAGCCAAGGCTACCGCCTTGACTACTGGCGGCAATCCCTCAAGTCCATCTCTGAATCAGCACTTGTAGGTCATGGCGTGGGCAGTTGGCGTCATGAATACATTGGACATGGGGGCAACGAGCCCAATGCGCCAACCAACCCGCATCAACAATTCTTACTTTGGACGGTCGAGTCTGGGTTCGTTGGTTTGTTGCTGATTTTGACTTTTTACCGCGCTCTTTATAAGGATGCGCAACGTCTTGAGGGAGCGGCACGAGAAGCCATGCTCAACTCCTTTGTCATCGTGGTGATGGTCAGTCTATTTAACTGCCCTTTTTATGGCGCGGGCATTGGTGAATTTTTTATTCTGATTTTTGCAAGCATGAGCAGTTTGATCAAAAATCAAGATCTACATTCACGGCCAAGCCATCCATCTCCGCTATCCACATCACAACTCAAGACTTTGACTTGGATAGAGAACATGGGCTTGCGTGTCGTGACCCAACCCTTGTCTATTGCTGTTCCCGGCAATGAGGTCAGTTACGCCAAAAGTGAGGGTTTGTCAAAATTAGGATGGCGACAACTCAGAAAGACCTTTTACCTCCAACTGAAACATCAACGTGAACTTCAGTGCAATGAAGCTCAACCGACATGGACCCGTGGTTTGTGGATCTATCAACGCACCACTCAAATAGGCGACTCCTTGATGGACCTGGCTCCAAGGGGCTTGTTCAAAGCTCATGGCATAGAAATGGATCTGATGACCCCGCAACATTTGATCGAACTCTTTGAAGGCGACCCTTGCTTTAAAAATATATATTCCAGCTTCAACAGCGACCAAAGACCTTCTTATGACTTTGTGATTGTGCAAAGCATGCATCACCGATCCTTGCACAAGAAAATAAAATACTTTCCAACACTACCTTGGGTGTGTATTCAAGGGGACTATGACGTTCCTGACTTTTGCAGAAGTCGATTCGTCACTCAACGCCTTTGCGATGTCTTCAACTGGACGCTTACGGCTGAAGAGTTTGATCACCATGCCAAACAAAAGTTAATGCGCCCAAGCCTAAGCGCTGAATCCACCAACCCAGACACTTACCCTTTGGTCATTGTGCTTGGAGGCATGGACCCCTCGAGAATTTACTTGCAATGGTCAGACTTGTTGCTCAAGTTGCATGAGATGGGCTTTAAAGACTGCGTGTTGCTTGGCACGGGGGACCAAGCGCTTCATGCCGCCCATCAAGTTTTAAACGATTTGGGGGGCCGCATGAACGTTCAAAATTGGGTCAACCAAATGACCCTTCAGCAATGTTCTGACGTCTTGAGCCAAACACAACTTTTGATCACAGCCGATGGCGGCCTCATGCACCTAGGGGTAGCCAGTGGCTGCAAGAGAATCATCTCGCTTTTCACGCGAAACATCATGCCCAGTTACAGACTTTCTGTTGAATTCACCAAAGATGCGATTCAAAGTCCTACGCATGCAATCAATGGCATTGCCTACACTCAAATCATCCATCGGATTTTTGATAAAGCACAAGCTCCATAACTCCCCAAGAACATACTGCACAGCTTGCCAGACTTAAGAAAGTAAAAGCAATGCAAGGCAAGGCCTTCATTCAATGCAGTTGTACAAAATTTTCTGATTGAGTTTTTTTGATCTAGAGTGGCCGCGACCGAACATGCCCAAAAACACCTCCCCATCTATGTGGGGTCTCTGCTGTCTGTCCTGGTCTCGTTCGAATCTGGGCGCTTAACCCATGAATTTGTAAAATCATGGGCCTTATCGCCTGATTCATTCGGCTTTTAACTTGTGCGAACCCAAAAGTTTTTTCCATTTGATCACTTCCATCTTGACCATTTGTTCGAACTCTTGGGGAGAGGATGGACTGATTTCACCATCGACCACCTCTAAACGCTTCGCCACTTCGGGTTGATTGAGCGCCGCCCTCAAAGCACTGTTGAGCTTGTCCACGATGTCCTTGGGCGTTCCAGGAGGCGCCAACATGCCCCACCAAACAACCGCATTGAACCCTTTGATGCCTTGCTCAGAAATCGTTTTGGTTTGAGGCTGGGATTGAATTCGATTCAAGCCAGAGCTTGCAATGATTTTGAGGCGCTTGGCATCGGACAAAGGCTTGATTTGCGACATCCCCGTAAAGAGCAAATCCACGTGACCCGCCGCAACATCGTTGATAGCAGGACCTGCCCCCCTGTAGGTCACCATGACCACGTCTGAGCCCAAGGCCTCTTGGAACATCAATGCCGCCAAATGAGAGCCCGAACCGTCTCCGGAAGTTGCAATGCTCAGCCTAGAGGGGTTCTTCTTGGCGTATGCAATGATCTCCTGAACGGTGTTCGCTTCAAGCCCCAATTTCGCAGCCAAGCCAAACGGATAGGTGATCACCAAAGAAATGGGAGCGAAATCTTCTGGCGTTCGGTAGGGCATTTGTGCCATCAAGGTCGGATTGGTAGAAAAAGAAGTACTGACCAATCCAATGGTGTAGCCATCTGGAGGCGCCTTTGACACGATCTCTGTACCCACCACGGTGTTGCCACCGCCTTTGTTTTCGATGACAACTGGCTGCTTTAAGGTCTCTGAGAACTTGTCGACAAACGATCGCGCCACAAAATCTCCTCCCCCACCGGCCGCAAATGGGACCACGATTTTGATGGTTCGACTGGGATAGGTATCGGCGAACGCCATGAAGGGTATTGATCCAAGGGCGCCAATCCCCCAAGTCAACAACAAAGCTTTAAAAGAGATCGAGTTGGACATACGCATGATGAAGATGGGTTTTTTGAAGATCCATTCATTTTCACTCAAGAAATGGATCAAAGGAATCAATGACTCAAGATTTAAAGACCTAAATAGGCTTTTTTGATGTCGTCTTGCTTGGACAACTCTGTAGAGTCACCTTGCGCCACCACGCGTCCATTTTCAAGCACGTAGGTCCGACTTGAAATAGAGAGCGCTCGACTGACATTTTGCTCCACCAACAAGACAGATTTGCCTTCCCTGTGAATCTTTTGAATCACTCGAAACATCTCAGTCACGATGGACGGCGCCAAGCCAAGAGAAGGCTCATCCAGGAGAAGCAATTCGGGCAAGGCCATCAAAGCCCGACCAATGGCCACCATTTGTTGTTGACCGCCTGATAAGGTGCCAGATGATTGGGATAATTTTTGTTTGACGACTGGAAAAAGCTCACAAACCCATTCCAGCGTTTGCGCACGCTTGGCCTTGGCCTTGGCGTGCATCGCGCCCAACTCCAAGTTCTCAAGCACGGTCATGCTGGTGAAAAGCCTACGGCTCTCAGGCACCAGTGCAATGCCTTTTTCACACAGCAAATGGGACGGCAGTGCGGTGATGTCCTCAGCGTGCCAAAAAATTTGGCCCTGCTTGGCTTTGTTGAGCCCCATGATGGTATTGATCAAGGTCGTTTTACCAGCGCCATTGGGACCGATCACAGAAATCAATTCGTTTTGGCCAATATCGATCGAAATGTCCCAAAGTGCTGGGGCAGCACCGTAGTTCACTTGAATATTTTTTAAACCTAACATGGTCATTCGCCCTCGACTTTGTCGCCCAAATAGGCACGAACAACCTCAGGATCGTTCATCACCTCTTTGGGTGCACCACTGGCGATGACCATCCCTTGATCCAAAACAACCAGTCGATCAGATAGCGCCATCACCGCCGACATCACATGCTCAACAAACACAATTGAAGTCCCCCGCTGCCTGATCAAACGAATGGTTTGAACGGCCAAATCAATCTCTGAGGGCGTCAGTCCTGAGAGCACCTCATCGAGCAAAAGCACCTGTGGACGAGCAGCCAATGCTCGGGCGAGCTCCAAGAACTTCCTTTGATGCAGATTGAGTGCATCTGGCAAATCCGCTGCTTTGTCCGACAAGCCCGTGAACTCTAGCCACTGCAACGCCTGCTCAGTGGCTTGGGACTCACTTGCCCCACTTCCACCGTACTGCGCTGACAAAACCACGTTTTGTAAAACCGTCAATCCATTGAAGGGTCTTGGAATTTGGTAGGTTCTTGAAATACCTGATTTTCTAATTTCATGCGCACTCAAATGTGACACATCACGACCCAAAAGTTGTATTTCGCCAGAGCTTGCAGAGAAATGCCCGGTCACCACATTGATGAACGTTGATTTCCCGGAACCATTGGGACCCAGCAGGCCTAAGATCTCACCTTCGTACAACTTCAAGTCGATGCCACCCAGGGCCTTGATGGCGAAGAATTGTTTGGTCAATCCTTTGACCTCCAAGACCACCTTGGTGCCCACAGGCGTATTGCCTTTGATGGCCAATTCAGCTGTTCTCTCAGAGAGCAAGTCACGCCCTCTTGGATCTGCATGGGACTGAGCGGATGAAGGATCGCTTTTGATGTGAACTTTTTTTCCTCTGAAACGTGCGCTCAAGCTGCCCCAAATTCCATTGGGCATCAGCAAGACCGACAAGGTCAGGATCAAACCAATGACCACCCGGCCCACCAAGGCACTGCTGCCGTCGGTGAATGCGTTCAAGAGCAGCGTGATCAAGATCGCACCAAGCGTTGGGCCCGCCCAATGCCTTGCTCCGCCCAAAATACTCATCAAAACCACGGTTAAAGGTACATTGATATTGAAGGTCTCACTCACAGTGACATAGGAGACATAAAGTGCATGGATGCTGCCCATCATGCCCGCCAAAAAGCTCGACAGGGCGAAGGCCGCCATTTTTAAAGCAAAGGTTGGAACCCCATTGACCTCAGCGACATCCTCATCGTCATGGATAGCCAAAAGCCCCAGACCCATTTTTGAATGAAACAAAACATACGCACTGAACACGCACAAGGTGGCCATTCCAAGACCAAGATAATAAAAACTCGAAGCTGCTGAGGGACCAATGGCAGGCGTGCTCACACCCATCAAGTAAACACCTGGGCCCCCATCAATGGGCGTGTTCACAATCAAGGTCGACAAGACAAAAGTCACCGCCAAAGTGATCAGCGCAAAAGACTCTCCACGAATGGATTTAAGTCGAAACACCAATGCCCCTATGACCAAAGCCAAAGCGGCTGCTACCAGGCCAGACAAAAAGACCGAAGGGAAAAATGACAAATTAAGTTTGGTTGCAAAGGTGGCCATCCCATACATGCCTAGACCAAAGAAAGCACCATGACCGAATGAAAAATACCCTGAATAACCCGACAGCAGATTCCAACTGGTGGCCAAGGAGACCCAAAAGAAAATCACATACAACAGCGACTGCAAGTGGGCTGGCAATCCCACATAGGGCCCTGCGATCAAGATCGCAAGCACCAGGGCGGCCAACATCGGCATGAGACGTTTAGTCATGTGAGCGCCTCATGAGCAAAATCAAGATCAACAGCGTGAACGACACCAAGGGTGCCCAAGTTGGCGCAATCAAGGCCATGGTCATCGATTCACTGACCCCAATGACCAGTCCCGCAATCAAGGGCGCCCAAGCAGAGGCCAACTTGCCCATCATGACGACAGCAAAAATCACCCCAATCCAAGCAAAAATTTGCGATGGCGCAAGGGTGAACGTCAAGGCCACACAGACGCCAGCGCAACAGGCCAAAGCTGCACACGCACCCGACAAGGCCAGGGACAACTTGGAGGCGTTGATGCCAAAAGCACGCGCAATGTCAGGATCCTCGGCACTGGCCCTCAAAGCTTTACCGATGTCGGTCTTGTAGAGGACCCACCAAACCGCAAAGCAACACACAAGGGACAAAAGCATCGTCAGCGCTTCTGAATAAGTCACGATCACCCCAAAAAGCCTGAACTTCAACTCATCATAGTGGGAGTTCATCCGTCTAAAGTCAGCGCTCCAGACCAACTGTATGAACGCCTCAACGGACACGGTCAGGCCAAATGTGGCCATCAAAGAGTTGAAGGGTGTGATCGAAAACTTTGCCAATACCGCCTGTAGCAAAACACCCAAAAGCGCAAACACTGGAAGCAAGATCAATAAACACAGCAAAGGATCGATCCCAAAGCGCGTCTTCAGCTCGTAGGTCAGGTAGGCGGACAAGAAAACCCAGGCGAAGTGAGAGAGGTTGATTTGTTTGAGGATGCCCCAACCCAGGCCCAAACCCAAGCCAATCAAACCATACAAGGCACCCATAAAGAGCCCAGAAGCGAGGGCTTGAAAAAGAAGGTTGGCACTCGGCATAAGTAAATTCTCACATCACATCGCTGATGTGATGTGTCAGGGGAAAAGAAAAGTCAACGGCGATCAAAGGATCATTTTACCGCCAGGAAGAGCCATTTCTTTGGGATAAAGAACAACCCATTTGCCATTTTGCAATTGTTTGATGCGGTTCAAATCATCCCCATAGTTATTGGGCCCATCAAAACGAACACGCCCAACAATCGTGTCGACCTTGTTCACTTTTAGCCAGTCGGCAATTTTGCGGTCCTCAAAAGACCCTGAACCTTTGATGCCCGCCTCCAAAATCTGCCAACC
>CAIMNS010000197.1 GCA_903842945.1 uncultured Burkholderiales bacterium | reverse complement strand
GGTCTTGTGTTTTTGATGTGAAAGATCGGAGGTCATGAATTGAAATGATAGGCCTGTAACTTACAAAGCTTCTGTACCACTTGCATCCAAAACCCGAGAAAAAGCCAAAATGACTTCCTCAGGCGCTTGCACCAACTCAATAAGAACTCCCTCGCCACTCATGGGAAACTCCTCATTGCCTTTGGGGTGGATGAAACAAACATCAAAACCTGCGGCCCCTTGTCGAACACCGCCAGGCGCAAACCTCATCCCTTGCTCGCTAAGCCACTTGACACACAACGGCAAATCGTCGACCCACAGACCGATGTGATTCAATGGGGGAAGATGCACGTGGGGCTTCTTTTCTGGATCCAAGGGTTGCATCAAATCAAGCTCGACTTGGGTCGCCCCAACACCGAGTTGACAGATGTCTTCAGCCACATTTTCACTGGCGCTTTCAAAGTGTCCCTTCAATTGTAGGCCCAACAAATCAACCCAAAGCGTCTTGAGTCGCTCTTTGTTCAAAGCACCCAAAGCAATTTGTTGAAGACCCAAAACCCTAAAAGGGCGCGCATGTGCTTCATTGATCATGCAAACTCCAAAATACTTTGATCCACACTCAATGATTCTCCTACATGAGCATTGACCGACTTGACCACACCATCGCTTGCAGCCAATAAAACGTTCTCCATTTTCATCGCCTCAATGACCGCCAGTTTTTCACCGGCCAAGACCTTCTGGCCCGTTGTGACATAAACTTGTGTGAGCAAGCCCGGCATGGGAGAGATCAAAAACTTTGACAAGTCAGGTGGGGCTTTGAGAGGCATCAAACGGTAAAGTTCCGCCGTTTTGTGTGACAACACCAAACACTCTATCCTTGATCCCCCATGCGAAATTTGCAGGGCCAAAGGATTGCGAGGAAGATGGCGATCAATTTGCGCCACAAAAGGCACTCCATTGAGCACGCCATGGATCACGATATCGTTCAAGTTGGAATCACTTTGAATGACATATTGTTTTCCATTGACTTCGATGTTGGACGTCGAAGGCTGATCCAGCACATCCATGTATTTGACAGGGTGATAAAGAGGCTCCTGCGCTTGCAACAACTCGACCACCACCATCTCGCTGTCGTGTTGAATGTCATAGCCAGAGAGCTGGCCACTCATGCCTTTTGCGCGCGCTCGTGTTTTTCTTTGAACGTAGGCGGCCAAGGCAAGCAAAAAACCCGCATCCCGGTGTTGGACCATCTCAGATTTAAAGCCACTCGGGAAATGCTCGGCAATGAAGCCCGTGTTGAAGTCACCTGAAACAAATTTCGGGTGCGCCAAAAGAGCGGCTTGGAAAGGAATGTTGGTATGAATACCTCGAACGACAAATGCGTTGAGAGCTTCGCGCATTTTCTCAATCGCTTGCAAGCGATCGGGAGCGTGCACGATCAGTTTTGCAATCATCGAGTCATAGTAGACCGAGATTTCACCACCTTCGATCACGCCCGTATCGACTCGAACGCCAAAGCGTTCGTCTGGATGCGCTGCGCGCATGGAGGTCACGGGAGGCTTGAAGCTGACCAATCTCCCAGTAGAGGGTAAAAATTGTCTAAACGGGTCTTCCGCATTGATGCGGCACTCAAAGGCCCAGCCCTCTTTTTTGACCTGTGCTTGCTCAAGGGTCAAACGTTCGCCAGCAGCGATTTTAATCATCCATTCAACCAAATCAACGCCTGTGATGGCTTCGGTGACAGGGTGTTCGACTTGAAGCCTGGTGTTCATTTCAAGAAAGTAAAAACTCTGATCTCGGCCCACCACGAACTCAACCGTACCGGCACTTTGGTATTGCACGGCTTTGGCAAGAGCAACGGCTTGCTCACCCATTGCCACTCGGGTTTGCTCGGTAATGAAACTTGAGGGCGCCTCTTCAATCACCTTTTGATGCCGTCTTTGAATCGAACACTCGCGCTCGTTCAAGTAAATCAAATGTCCATGTGAGTCCCCCAAAACTTGAATTTCAATGTGCCTAGGGTCTTCAATGAATTTTTCAATAAAAATTCGATCGTCTCCAAAACTATTGCGCGCCTCGTTTTGACATGCAGTGAAACCTTCAAGGGTCTCTTGATCCGTGTACGCCACGCGTAGACCCTTGCCTCCTCCACCAGCGGAGGCCTTGATCATGACCGGGTAGCCGATTTTCTTGGCAATACCAAGGGCCTCTTGCGCACTGGGAATGGCCTGATTGTGCCCAGGGATGGTGTTGACATTAGCTTTTTGGGCCAGATTTTTGGATGCAATTTTGTCACCCATCGCACGAATGGACAGGTACTTGGGGCCAATAAAAACCAAGCCCTCGTCTTCGACTCTTTTAGCAAAGGCCTCGTTTTCACTTAAAAAACCGTAACCCGGGTGGATGGCTTGTGCACCACTTTTTTTAGCCGCCTCGATGATTTTGTCAATCACCAAGTAGGAAGACTTTGAGGCGGGCGGCCCCAAGAGGTAGGCCTCATCGGCCAACTCCACGTGCCTAGAATGGGTGTCAGCTTCTGAATAAACGGCAACAGTTTGTAGGCCCATTCTTTTGGCTGTCGCAATGACTCTACAAGCAATTTCACCTCGATTGGCAATCAATATTTTTGTAAACATGTCCTTGAGGTCCTAATGTTCTTGTGCATTGAATAAAAATGAACGTCATTTCTTCACAATGGTATATTGCCGTGTTTGCGCCATGGGTTCTCAATTTTTTTGTCCTTGAGCATGACCAATGAACGACAAATTCGCTTGCGGGTCTCTTGGGGCTGAATGACGTCATCGATAAAACCCCTAGCACCAGCCACAAAGGGGTTGGCAAACCGGGCTCGGTACTCTTGCTCTTTGGACGCCAATTTCTCAGGGTCATTTTTATCTTCCCTGAAAATAATCTCTACCGCCCCCTTGGCTCCCATGACCGCAATTTCTGCATTGGGCCAGGCAAAGTTGACATCCCCTCTGAGGTGCTTGGAGGACATCACATCGTAAGCGCCACCATAGGCCTTCCTGGTGATCAAGGTCACCTTGGGCGACGTGCACTCAGCATAGGCATAGAGCAACTTTGCACCATGCTTGATGATGCCACCAAACTCTTGGCTGGTGCCTGGCATAAAGCCTGGCACATCCACCAAGGTGATCACTGGTATGCTGAACGCATCACAAAAGCGCACAAATCGTGCCGCCTTGATCGAACTTTTGATATCCAAACACCCCGCCAATACCATGGGCTGGTTGGCAACCAAGCCCACGCTTTGACCGTCCATGCGAGCAAAACCTATCAATATGTTTTTTGCGTACTCGGGTTGCAATTCAAAGAAGTCTCCATCATCCACAATTTTTAAAATCAGCTCATGCATGTCGTAAGGCTGGTTGGGATTGGAGGGCACGAGTGTGTCCAAGCTGGGCTCCAGGCGATCCCTTGGATCCAGGGACTCCCTCACTGGAGCTTTTTCTTTGTTGTTCAAGGGCAGGTAGTTGTACATGCGGCGCATCATCAAAAGTGCTTCCACATCGTTTTCGAACGCACGATCGGCTACACCACTTTTGGTGGTGTGCGTTAAAGCACCTCCCAAGCCCTCTGCACTGACCTCTTCATGCGTGACGGTTTTGACCACCTCGGGGCCCGTCACAAACATATAAGAGCTGTCTTTGACCATGAAAATAAAATCCGTCATGGCTGGCGAGTAAACTGCTCCACCCGCACAAGGGCCCATGATCAGGCTGATTTGGGGTATGACGCCCGAGGCCATGACGTTTCTTTGAAAAACCTCTGCGTATCCACCTAGAGATGCTACGCCCTCTTGAATTCGAGCTCCGCCTGAGTCATTCAAGCCAATGACGGGTGCACCAACTTTCATGGCTTGGTCCATGATCTTACAAATTTTTTCTGCATGCGACTCAGACAAGGCACCACCAAACACCGTAAAGTCTTGACTGAACACAAAAACCAAGCGTCCATTGATCATGCCATAGCCTGTGACCACGCCATCGCCTGGAATTTTTTGGGCTTCCATACCAAAATCTGTGCAGCGGTGCTCCACAAACATGTCCCATTCTTCAAACGTATCGGGATCGAGCAACACCTCTATACGCTCTCTGGCTGTGAGTTTGCCCTTTGCGTGTTGGGCATCTATTCTTCGTTGACCACCACCCAAGCGGGCTGCTGTGCGTTTTTGCTCAAGCTGTAAATGGATATCCGTCATATTGAACCGTTCGAAAATAAATCAACCCAAAGGGCCTCAAGTCTCCAATGTACACGGGTTTGCACACAAAATACACCCCGTCTTATCGACTGGGAAACTGAATAGAGATTTGGATTTCATCCAACATATCGTTGATCAAGTCAAGGCGAAGCCTGGGATTGGTTTGACCCAAAAGCAGCTCCTTTTGCCCAGCATTCAAGGGCAGCATCTCGCACCACCGGTTGGCCACCCATCCACAGTCCTCCAGTCGATAGGGTTGAGAAAAAGGCATTTCACTCGTTTTGATGCTGTGCTGCTGAAGGGACAAAATCACTTTGCCCAATTTGTTGGCCGTCTCCTGCAACTCCAATGGAATGAGGCTCTCAGGATCGGGGGGCAATAGGGACACCTCGGCCATCCAAAGCCCATTGCTTTGCAGCTCTTTGGACAAGATCGTGAACCGCTCATCACCCTTACAAAGCAAGACGTACAAATTGGGTTGGATCTCTTCAAACCTGAGGATGTGCGCAAGCACCCCGATGTGTGAGAACTCAACAGTTTGCCCCGGCACTCGCGTCTCAGAGCCCTCTTGAATCGTCACCACACCAAAAGGTTGGGTTTCTTGGAAAGCTTTTTTGGTCATCTGCAAATAATGCATCTCAAAAATTTTAAGATGCAACAAGCCGTCCGGGAAAAGCGTTGTGCTCAGTGGAAAGATGGGAATTTTCATACCGCTAAATTCTCTTGAAATAGATCAACAACATAGACCCCACCTTCTAAACCCTATGGAGTCTGAGCAACTCTCTGGCTGCACTCGAAGGCTCCAACAGACCTTGTCCGACTTGAGCGAGCAAGGAGGGCAAGGCGGCTTGCACCTTGGGGTGCTCCATGAAAGCAGTTTTAAGCCCAGAATGCACGCGCTCCCAGAGCCAAGAGACCGCCTGTTGGGCTCTTTTGTGCTCAAAGGCTTTTGACTGCAGTTGCACCTTTTGGTATTGCATCAAGCGATCCAGCAAGACGTCAATCCCCTGGTTTTGAAGCGCAGAAATTTGTAACACTCTCAATGTGGGGTCGATTTGAAGGGGGTGCACTTTGCCCGCACCTAGGTAGTGTTCCTTGGGATCCAAGTTGTCTGAGGACACAGGCCATGAAGCAGGCGGATCTTGAGCGTGTTGCTCGCCTTGGGGTGGTCTGACCATGCGCATCGCACTGGACATCATCGATTGCGCTCGCATGGCGGCATCCGGATCCAAATCCGCTTTGTTGATCACAACGAAATCTGCAAACTCCATGACCCCTTTTTTCATGGCCTGCAAATCATCCCCAGCATTGGGCAGATGCAACAGCACAAAGAAGTCGGTCATGTTGGCCACGGCCACCTCACTTTGCCC
>CAIMNS010000196.1 GCA_903842945.1 uncultured Burkholderiales bacterium | reverse complement strand
GTATCCCATGCAATAAGATTCCGCATTTACCTGCTGGAATAGGAAATGGCCTAGCCCCTGTAACAAGTTGCTCTATAAGCGCCTTGCTGTATTCATTGGGATAGACGATGTCATTTATTGATTTAGGTGAATAAATCGCTTCAAAGTCTTTAGAGTTCCACATTTGATTGTCCTTTCAATTAGTATTCATGTATTTGATATAGCGGGCTGCAGGGACTGCAGCCCGTGGTACTTCAGGCGTTGGCTACAGCGGCCTGAGTGGCAACTGCAATTGCGTCATGTTTAATTTGCTCATCATTCGCTGCTTGTTTTTCAACAACAACTTGCTTAATGGCATCTTTGTTAGCGCTGTAATGACAAGCAAGTGCTGCATTTACTGCTGTGTCACTTTGCACAACAGAGCGCACGATGACGCTGCCATCAGCTTGCCAAGTGCAAATCAACACTACGGTCTTGCCAATATTTCCAGAGTCAAGCTTGCTAGTAAGCGAATTACTTGCAAAGACACCCAAGTTTGAACTTTGCACAGCCTCAGCGCCAGCCTGAGCTTTGAGCTTTGCAGTCATCGCATTAGGTGACTTTGCCAAGCGGATTTCTTCAACGCCACCTTCACTACGGATGAAATCAGGGATTTCAATCACAGAGATTTTTCTTGCCAAAGCTGTTCGCAATACGATGCCATAGGCGCTAACGCGACGACGGTCATTGCCAAAGACACACTTAACAATTTTGACTAAAGTATGAGTACCTGATTTAAATTGATAACCCTTAGTCTTGATGTAGTCAGCCAATCCTTTGCGAAGATTGCCGGCTTCATCTTCCCCGCCTGACATCGCTTGGTAAGTTTGATAGCACTTTTGTAGCAACACATACAACTGTTCATTGTTTGTGCGATGCACCGTACTTTCCCAAGCTTCGCGCTCAACGGCAAGTTGCTCAAAGTGATTACGTACAGAACTAGAAGCATGCGCTGTACCTAATGCACTATTGTCGTTTTGCACGACATTTGCAGAAGTTGATTGCGCAAGTTCAGACCCGCTGTTGGCGGTAGTGGACTGAGCTGAAGTAACGAAAGAGGTATTTGTTTGCATTTGGATTCTCCTTTAATGCTGGTTAATGGAGACCGCACCGCTGCGGCCATCGCCTCAACTTTTTTGTGTTTGTTGCTGCGATGTATGAATTATCTATATATCGTCAAATTACTTTATATAATTCAATTTTTAATTCTTATTTGTTGAAATACTATGAAATCAAAATTACCGTGGGCTCTTAGTGGGAGTGATTTTTCACAATCAGGGTGGCATACCGAACCAACTGCCGCCTATCAATTAATGTTTGAATTTTTAGTCTTAAGTCCCAGCTATGAGCTTGCAAGAAAGGCAAGAGCAAACAAGCTCACGAAAGAAGAATCGGAAAACTTGCCAAAGGACTTCGATAAGGTGCTGGCCACTTACGATTTACTCGGAAATGTGAATTGCATTCTTTTCCGTCAATGGTGGCTTAAGCGTGGACTGCATGTATTTGGCAATCCATTCAACAAACCCAAGATTCATGAAATTGCTCTCATCGAAAATGGAGAGTCAACTGAAGTTGAAAAAATAACTCAAACACTTAAGTCCAGTTATGTTGAAGCACGCCAAGCGGAAGGACTGAAGCACGCGAGCCCTGCTGCAACCAGAACAGCGCCGCCAGCACAAGCGCAGCGACAACTGCCGAAACAGAAAAACCCCAGGCGTAGACCGAATCTCCTCCTGAGGTG
>CAIMNS010000195.1 GCA_903842945.1 uncultured Burkholderiales bacterium | reverse complement strand
GAAATCACCAAGACCGACCCCGTCTTTCTCACCAAAGAAAATCCCTTCGAGCGTTTTCGAATTGGAAATGGTCCAGGCAGTTACAACAAAGACCCCTCAAAGATGAAACCCTTGGCGGGCAATCAATTTCCTTTAGCGGGCTATGACAATTTCACCAAACAAGTGGTCCCGCGCTGGACAAGTTCGGATGAACCCACGATTGCAGCCTACATTGAACTCGTGGACAAAGTGTGCCCCTGCGTGGTGCTTGTGCATTCACAGTCTGGCCCCTTTGGTTACAAAGTGGCTCAAGCACGGCCAGACAAAGTCAAAGCCTTGGTGTTGGTAGAGCCTGCAGGCATTGGAGACGTTGACCAAGTCGCTGCCTTGAAAAATATCCCGACGCTGAGCGTGTATGGTGATTTCATTGCGAGCGATGCTCGCTGGCCCACGATCAGACAAAACAACTTGAAATTTCAAGACGCCATCAAACATGCCGGAGGCCATCCTGATCTCATCAATTTGCCAGACATCGGGATCAAGGGCAACAGCCACATGATGATGATGGACAAGAACAATCTAGAAATTGCTGGCGTCATTCAAAAGTGGCTCACTGAGAAAGGGTTTGTTCAAGCTCCCTAGATGGAGCCGCCTTGGTCAAAACTTGGCGAAGTGGCCATCTCATTGATGGGCGTTAAACGGTCAAAAATCACCGACAATAGAGCACTTCTCCCATCTTCAAGGCGCACTGCAAGCGCCTTGAGCTCTTTTTTGGGTACCCTTTGACTGCTCTTTGGAAATTCGTCTTATGCAAAGCCCCCTTTTTGGCAGATTGATCCTGCCCTTCACCCTTCTTTTATCAAGCCTCATCCCTTGCAGCGCGGCCCTTGGCGCTGAAATTTATCCCAACAAACCCATCAAAATGTTGGTGGGTGCAACGCCAGGTGCCTCCTCCGACACTTATGCCAGAATCATTTCAGATCCCTTGTCCAAGGTCTTGGGGCAGTCGGTGGTCATTGAGAACAAGACAGGAGCGAGTGGCCTCATTGCCATGGCCGGCATGGTGCAAACTGGCTCCGATGGGTACACCCTGCAATTGACCTATACGCCCCACACACTGAGTCCCGCTCTTTTTAAAAAGTTAAGTTTTGACCCCATCAAAGACGTCACCGGTGTCACGATGTTGGTCACCTCCCCTTTGGTCTTGGTGGTGGGACAGAACTCCAAAGTCAAGCATCTGAAAGACTTGCTTGAACTGGCCAAAGAACGCCCCTTGAACTTCGGCTCTGCAGGCATCGGAAGTGGTGGTCACTTGAGTGGCGAGATGCTCAGGCTGGAGACGCACATTCGCACCAGCCACATCCCCTACCGAGGTGCAGCACCGGCCGCCGCCGCCGTGGTGGCCGGCGATGTGGACTTTGCCTTTGTTGCCCAAATCACGGCCAAAGAATTGGCAACGGCCAACAAACTCAAAATACTGGCCGTGACCAGCAAAACCAGGTCCCCTGCTTTGCCTCAAGTGCCCACGATGCAGGAGCTGGGTCTCAAAGAGTTTGAGTTTTTAAATTGGTTTGGCGTGGTGATGTCAGCCAAAACGCCCCCCGACATCATCAAGACCGTTCATCAAGGCATCATGGACGTCTTGAAAATTCCAGCCATCCGCTCAAGGCTCACAGACGATGGCTCGGAGATCATCGGCAACACACCGGAACAATTCACAGCATTCATCAATAGCGATGCTGTCAAATGGAGCTCTCTGGCGGCGCAAATGGGACTCAAAGGAGACTGAATTTTGGTACAAGAAGCTAACGAAGGACCCTTGAGTGGCGTGGTGGTGGTGGATTTGTCCTCGGTGATTGTGGGGCCTGCTTGCTCACTGGCCTTGGCCGATCATGGGGCTGAAGTGATCAAAATTGAACCCCCATCGGGTGACCTGATGAGGAAACTTGGGGGCGGGGCCAAACATCCTGGCATGACCGGCAAGTTCATGAACTTCAACCGAAACAAAAAATCGGTCTGTATCGATTTAAAGAAGACCGCAGGCCAAGAGATGCTTTACACCATTTTGGCCAAAGCCGATGTGTTCATCAGCAACATGCGCACGGAGGCCTTGGCCCAACTCGGCTTGGACTTTGTCACTCTACAAAAACTCAATCCCCAACTGATCTACACCCAGGTGCTGGCCTTTGGCAAAGGGGGGGAATACTTCAACCGACCGGCCTATGACACCGTGATTCAATCGGCTTCTGGCGTTGCGGGCACCTTCGAGAAGTCGAGTGGCGAGCCCCGCTTCGTACCCTTGGTGATGACCGACCACATCACAGGCATGATTGCAGCGCAGGCCATTGGGTTTGCGCTGTACAGGCGAACTCGAACCAAGAAGGGTGAACTCATTGAAATTCCCATGTTCGAGACCATGTCGGCCTTCGTTTTGCGGGAACACTTGGGCAACATGACCTTCAAGCCCGCCATCGGCCCCATCGGGGACGCTCGCATCTTGGACAAGAACAACCGGCCCGTTAAAACACAAGATGGGTACATCTCCATTTCACCCAACACCAATGAACAAGCCTTTGCGTTCTTCGATTTGATCTCACGACCAGAACTCAAAGGGGATCCGAGGTTTTGCAGCGTAGAGGCCAGGACCCTTCACAGCGTGGACTACTACGCCCTCAGGTCTGGGTCGCTGCTTGGCAAAACCTCAGCTCAATGGATCGATCTCTTTGAGCAGCGAGACATCCCTTGTATGCGCTACAACTCACTGGAGAATTTGGTCGAAGACCCACACCTGCAACAGGTCGGTTTTTTAAGAGAAACGGTTCATCCCAGCGAAGGTCCTATTTTAGAAATGGGCTTGACCAACCACTACTCGGGTGGCGTGCGCCAACAATTTACGCCCGCACCTAGGCTTGGTGAACACACCCTCTCGGTGTTGGCCGAGCATGGGTATGGGCCTGAAGAAATAGAAATCGCACTTCAAAACCAAGTCATTTTCTCTGAAGCAAAGGGCGTTTAAAGATGAACACTGAATTGATGGTCACCCAAAATGGATTTGTGAGAACACTCCAACTGAACCGCCCTGAGAGAAGAAATGCGCTCTCTGAATCCTTGAAAGCCTCCCTCATCTCTGAGATACTCAGCGCCGACGAGGACGACACCGTTCGAGTCCTGATACTGACAGGCAGTGGCGACTCGGCCTTTTGCTCCGGTGCCGATTTAAAAGACATGCGAGCAGGAGATCAGGAAGGCAAAACCTTCCGATCTCCCATGAGCCGCGTGGAGAGAAACCTCTTTGAAGTGGCCTTGGAGTTCAAAAAACCTTTGATCGCGGCCTTGAACGGCTCGGCCGTTGCGGGTGGCTTTGAACTGGCCTTGGCTTGCGACTTGAGAATCTCCCACTCCAACGCAAAATTTGGCTTACCAGAAACCAAAATTGGCATGGGTGCGAATTTTGGCTCGGTGGTGCTTCCTCGGTTGATCCCACCCACCATCGCCCTTCATATGCTCATGACAGGCGAGTACATCGATGCACAAGAAGCCCAGCGCTTGGGTTTGTTGAACAAGGTGGTCGATGCGCAATCGGTGATGGGTGAGAGCTTGAGCTTGGCTCAACAAATTGCACAAAACGCTCCTGTTTCAGTTCGACGCGTCAAAGCTGTTGCCTTGAGAGGCCTCAGCATGCCGGTGTCAGAAGCCTTGAGACAAGACCCCGGCCTGAACCCTTATTTGAGCGAAGACCGACAAGAAGGCATTCAAGCCCGATTGGAAAAAAGAAACCCGATTTGGAAAAATCGTTAACTCAAACAGTGAAGCCTTATGCACAACTACCCTCAAGTTCTCATCACCGACGAAACCTTAAGAGATGGCCTTCAAATTGAACGCGAAGGCGTGAGCCTTGAGCAAAAAATCTCCCTCTTGAATGCCATGGTCGACGCCGGCGTCAAACGCATGGTCGTGGGCGCCTTTGTGAACCCGAAGTGGAGTCCGCAAATGGCCGACACCTTGGACTTGGTCAAACGCCTCGTGCCCCAAGCGGGTGTTGATTTCTTTGCCCTGGCCTTGAACGAGCGAGGTCGTGAAGATCGACTCAAGCACTCACCACCGCTCAGCATCGAGCCGCTTGCCGCCACGCACTTGCACATGTGCGATGTTTTCATCAGGCGCAACACCAACAAAAGTCTTGAAGACCAAGAGCTCTTTTGGAGACTGCCTGTTGAAAGAGCTGCAAAAAAAGGCGTTCAAGAAAGTGCCGTGGGTTTGAGTGCTGGATTTGGCTCCAACTGGAGTGGCAAGTTCACGCACGAAGCACGCATGCATGAACTCCAACGGCAAGTGGATGCTTGGAGCGCCATAGGCGCCAAAGTCACCCGAATTGATGTGGCAGACCCGATGGCGTGGAACACGCCCGTTGAAGTTGCAAAGGACATCGCCTTCATCAAACAACATTGGCCCAGCATCAACATCTTTCATTTGCACAATGCCAGGGGCTTGGCCTTGTTGTCCCTTTATGAAGCCCTGAAACTCTTGGAACCCTCGGACACTTTGATTGCTGACACCGCGCTTGGTGGCATCGGCGGGTGCCCCTATTGTGGTAACGGTCAAGCCACAGGGATGGTTGCCACTGAAGATTTATGTCACCTCTTAAAAAATTTAGGGATCGACACAGGCATGGATCTCAACAAACTGATCGATGCGTCTGCGCTCTTGAGCAGCATCTTGGGGCGCTCTCTTCATTCACAAGTGGCCTTCAACGGTGGCCTTCCCTCAAAAGATCAGCTCTACGACATCGATATGCCAGTGGTCTATACCTTTCAAGAAGCCCAGCACTTTCGCTTGGGCGCCTCGGTGTATGAGGGCAATGCAAGGCCTTGGCTCAAGTCTTAAAGGGACCACTGATGAAGTGAAATGCACGTGTGATCTGCTGTGTTGCGCGCAAAAGTTGTGTGCCGGCAGAATTAAAACAGTTTTTTAAACTTCGATTGGATTGCCTCAGACTCAGGCCTTAATTTTTGGCCATCTCCAATGAGCTGGGTGCAAACAATTCAGCCGAGTTGACCAATCTCTCTGAGAGTCCTTGCTCGTGGTGGTACGCCATGAAAGTGTCCAAGACATGTCGATTCGCTTCGTAGCCATAGCTCCAAAAATCCTCACCCATGAGCGCTTGACTTGCCTGCATCTCGGCCACTCCCCAGGGAAGGGTGACCGCAAAATGTCCGATCTGAGACAACTCTTTTGTTGCAATCTCCTTGGCCTGCAAAAACGCTTTGAAGACACTCGTGCATAGCCAAGGATGCTGCTGCGCCAAAGAGGCTCTGATGCCCACCACATGCATCGTGGGAAAGAGCTTGGTCTTTTCATAGTAGGCGCTCTCAACAGGTCTAAAGTCTGCAAACAGTCGTTTGACCTTGGAGTTGCCTTGTAAAAAACACGATGGCGCTTTGGCAGAAAACACCGCATCAATCTCACCCGTCGCCAAGGCCTGCGACAAGGACAGATCAGAAGGCAGTTGCTGTACATCGATGTTGGTGGGCAAACGAATGGGCGACCTCTCTTGACGCCCTGGCTCTTCTAGGCCGCCTCGGCGCCACAACAACTCATGGGCTTGAACGCCGTACTCGTGCTGAAGTAAACCTCTGATCCACACATTGGCGGTGATTTGATACTCAGGTATTCCAATTTTCTTGCCCCTCAAATCCGCAGGAGACTCAATGCCACGGTCAGCGCGAACATAGATACCGGAATGGCGAAACGCGCGCGACAAAAAGGCAGGAACGGCGACATATTTGGCGCTACCTCTGGCGATATTGAGGGTGTGCGAACTCAATGAAATTTCACAAATGTCAAATTCCTGTGTTTTAAACGCCCGGTGAAAAGTCTCCTCCGGATCCAGCGCGAGGGGCATGAGCTCACAACCCTCGATTTGAACCCGACCATCAAACAAAGCTCGGGTTCGGTCATATTGGCAGCAGCCAAGGCTCAGATTGAGTTTAGAGGGCATTTATTCAGCTTTGATGTTGGATTGTTTGGCGGCTTGGGCGTACTTTTGCTCATCCGAGCGAATCAACTTCATCATCTCTGTGGAATTCAAAACAAAGGGCTCTAGACCCGCCACTTCCAGTTTTGTTTTGGTCTCCATCAGAAGCGCAATCGATTTGATATCGTCCTCTAGTTTCTTTTGCAGCGCCGCAGGGGTTCCCATAGGCGCCATGAAGCCGTAATAATTGTCGAGAGAAAAGTTTTTCAAATCTACAACGCCAGATTCAGCCATGGTGGGCACACCAGGCAAAGCAGGACTGGATTTGCTCGACAGCAAAGCAATCGGATGCAGTGTGCCTTGCTTGATGAACGACACCACCGCTGGAATACTTGCAGCCACGATGTTGACTTGACCACCCAAGGTGTCCGCCACGGCTGGCGTACATCCTTTGTAGGGAATGTTGGTGGCATCGAGCTTCATGGTGTTCATGTAAATCGCCATGGCAAAATAATGCGGACTGGCCATGTTGCAAGCGGCATAGGCGTGTTTACCAGGTTCGGCTTTGATCAGTTTGGTGAGTTCTTGAAGGTTGTTGACTTTCAGCTGAGGGTTCACAGCAATCAACATGGGCGCCGAGGTCACCAGCCCCAAGGGGACAAAGTCTTTGGTGAAGTCAAAAGCCAATTTGGGGATCAAGACTTGGTTGATGATGTGCGTGTTGGTCGCCAGCAGCAAGGTGTAACCGTCTGCTGGTGAACGGTACACAGACTCTGCACCAATGGAGCCACCCGCACCGGCCTTGTTCTCTACAATCACCCCTTGCTTCCAAAGAGCGGCGAGTTTTTCAGCAAAAATTCTAGCGGTCACATCGGCCGCGCCCCCGGGCGTGAAGGTCACAATGATTTTGACAGGTTTTGAGGGGAATTCACTGACTTTTTCTTGCGACACAGCGCTAAACGACAAGGCACTTACCATCAACAAAAATACACTCTTTAAACCACTCCAACTTTGCATTGAAAACTCCTAAAAATTAACACTTCACTTGATTGACCAAAGACCATGACAGGACATGCAATGAACATGCCGCATGTAAACGCACCATTTTAAGTCGTGTTCATGCGCATTCCAGTTCGAATGGCCCACTTTGCTACGCGATGAAGTCCATGGCGAAGCCGAGACTTGCTGTTCACCACTTTGGTTTTCATGTATTATCATGAGGATCTTAAACGATTGGGCCTGTCTTTTGACACGCGCGTCAACACATTTTCATAGGCGGCATCACGCCAAGTCAATGACCAGCAGACAATGGAAAGACCTTGGACAGAATCCATACAACTCAATTAGAACCCAAGAGCGCACATCCGCAAAAAGAGTCCGCCCTCAACAAAGGTCCTTATTCAAAGGACTGGATGGATGCGTTTTGGATGCCCTACAGTGGCAATCGAGACTTTAAGCAAAAACCACGCATGTTTGTCTCAGCCAAAGGCTGTTACTTCAAGACCAATGAGGGACGAGCAATATTTGATGGCCTGTCTGGACTTTGGACCACGGGACTAGGCCACTCACGCTTTGAAATCACTCAAGCCGTGACCAATCAAATGTCGACGCTGGATTTCTCTCCGCCATTTCAATTTGCTCAACCCCTGGCCTTTGAGTTGGCGAATAAGTTGGTTGAATTGACGCCTGATGGTTTAGACCATGTTTTTTTCACCGGCTCAGGCTCTGAGTCTGCAGACACTTCTCTCAAAATGGCTCGGGCGTATTGGAGACTGAAGGGTCAGGCCTCAAAGACACGGTTCATAGGACGAGAAAAGGCTTATCACGGCGTGAATTTTGGCGGCATTGCAGTGGGTGGCATCGTTGCAAACCGGAAAATGTTTGGCCAAAGCATCGAGGCCGATCATTTGCCCCATACGCAGTTGCCCATCAACGCATTCTCTAAGGGCCTACCCAAACAGGGCGTCGAGTTGGCCGATGATTTGTTGCGCTTGATTGCCCTTCATGACGCGAGCAACATTGCCGCTGTGATCATTGAGCCCTTTTGTGGCTCCTCTGGTGTCATCGTCCCTCCAGAAGGCTACTTGCAAAGAATTCGAGAAATTTGCAAAGCCAATGACATTTTGCTTATTTTTGATGAAGTGATTACGGGTTTTGGACGGTGTGGTGCTTATAGCGCTGCCCAAGCCTTTGGGGTCACACCTGACATCATGAACGTGGCCAAACAAATCACTAATGGCACTCAGCCCATGGGAGCGGTGATCGCCAAGCACGAGATCTATCAAACCTTCATGGACCACGGCGGGCCCGATTACATGCTTGAGTTTGCCCATGGCTACACCTACTCGGCTCACCCCGTGGCCTGTGCTGCGGCATTGGCCACGTTGGATTTACTGGTTCATGAACATGCGATTGAACAAGTCAAGGCCTTGGCCCCCTACTTTGAAGCGTCGGTGCATTCGCTCAAGGGATGCAAATTCGTCACCGATATTCGCAATTTCGGTCTGGCCAGTGGCTTTAGCATCGAAGCCGCTGGCAATGAACCGGCCAAAAGGCCCTATGAAATTGCCATGAAGATGCTTGATAAAGGCTTTTATGTTCGATATGGTGGGGACACCATACAGTTGGCCCCACCCTTTATCTCAAGCAAATCTGAAATTGACAGCTTGATCAATGCTTTGGGTGAGACCTTTAACGAAATGAACTGAGTTCATCACCTCAAGTGATCCGCCACCTTGTCTATGCCAGCCTTGGAACAGGCTTCGTCTTTGTCTCCACCTGGAGCGCCGGACACACCGACGGCGCCCATCACGTCGTCTTCTAATTTAATAGGCAAACCACCTTGATTGGCGATGATGTTGCTTAAATGAATGAGGGGAAATGCTGGATCCATCTTCAAACGATTGACGATTTCTCCAGAGGCCACTCTAAAAGTCCTGGCTGTGTAAGCCTTTCTGAAACTGTTCTCTAAGGTATGAGGTCCCGTATTGTCCCCTCTGGCCTGAGCCAAGATCTCCCCATTGCGCCCCACCACAGTGGCTGAAACGTTGTAACCATTGGCTTTGCAAGTGGTGATGGCCGATTGGACGATGGAAATTGCTACCATGGCACTCAAGTCTTTGTGAGACAAGAGTTGAGCTTGCACGCTTGAGAGTGCGCTTAAGAAAGCAAGTGCGCCTAGGGTTTCACGCACAACTCGAGCGGTCTTTGTCAAATCCATGTTTTTTTTCATATTTGTCCCCTATTTTTTATAAGTTACTCTTTGATGCACAAAGCTTAATCCCTGAATTGAAGAGATGGGCCAAGGACAAACCCTCAATCAACTTCACAGCGATGGGCCGCAAGAGAGCAAGATTTATCATTTCCATTCGCTTCACTGACTTAAAATATATCTCCACATGATGGAAGTCTGTTGCTCAATGAACGCAAAAAAATTCTTGACTCATCCGCTCACAATTACAAATCACTTGCACCAGCCGATCGAACTTTAGATCAGCGGGTCTATGAATCATTGAGGCGACTGGTTCAGTGATGCCCGTTCTGGTCAATTTTTGACCCTAAACTTAATAGGTGTAGTTAAATCTAGCGCGTCTGATCAAGACAAGGGGTCGCTGGAATACCTCTTGAATCCCCGCGTTTGGGACATGGCTTGGTACCAACGGTTGAGGTTGTTCATTTCAGGTCGCTGGATGGGAATATTGAACCAGCGATATGCAATCAATGCCAACGGTATGTCAGCCAAGCTCATTTGCTCACCGGCAATGAATGCAGTCTGACTCAATTGCGCCT
>CAIMNS010000194.1 GCA_903842945.1 uncultured Burkholderiales bacterium | reverse complement strand
TCGCGGATGTCAATCAAATGATGTGGCACTTTCCCTCGTTCTAGAGCACTGGGCTTGGCCGTCCCAATGTCCATACCACGGTAAACCAGGGCTGAATCCATGCTGATGAGTTCAATGTTATAAGCCTCACTCAGGGTCATGGCCGCTTTGGTTTTTCCACTTGCAGTGGGTCCTACCAAGGCCAAAAAATCCCATGATGCAGGTCCTTGCTCGAGCACTGGGTCTGTCATTGCATCTCTCCGTCAAACCTTTGGCTGCGTTGGGGCGACCTTGGCCGAGCACATCCCATCAACGTCCTCTTAAAAACAATGCATCCAAGGATTTCATGGACAAGGCCTGCCATGTGGGCCGTCCATGGTTGCACTGATCCGAGCGCTCGGTCACTTCCATTTGACGAAGAAGTTCGTTCATCTCTTGCAGGGTCAACTGCCTATTGGCCCTGACTGCGCCATGACAAGCCATGGTGGCCAACAACTCATTTCTGGCTTGCTCAACGACAAATTGCCCTGTGTTCAAAGACAACTCGTGCAAAACACTCCTCGCCAATGAGACCAAGTCCCCATCGACCAATGGCGCTGGAACCGCCCTGATCACCAGTGTTTTGGTCGACAGGGCCGATACATCAAATCCAAGCGCCCTAAGACTTTCAGTGTTTTCTTGGGCAATCACCATTTCCTCGTCCGTCGCAGAAAAACTCTGTGCAATGAGCAATGACTGACTGGAGATGGCCTGAGCGTCAAGCTGTGTCTTCAGTCTCTCATAGACGATTCTTTCATGCGCCGCATGGATATCCACCAAGATCAAACCTTGTGCATTTTCAGCCAACAAATACACGCCATGCAATTGCGCCAAAGCGCGGCCCAAAGGCCAGTCCTGCTGAGCGTTTGACAGGGATGATTCAGATGTGAGCACCTTGGGTGCGCTAGCAACTTGCTCCTCATCTTGTGGCAGATCTGCAGCTCCCACAGGCATTGAAGTATCTAAGGGGGATGGATGTCTTGGCGCCCACATGCGCTCAACTTGCGAGAGATGATGCGCGGATAAATCCATCCTAGACTGCTGCCAAGTTGGCCCAGAACTTGACCAAGCTTTGGGAAGAGCTCCTTGGGTTGACAGGCCCCTGGCGTCGTTTTGAGTTTTAGAAAACGTGGTGCCGCTTGAAACCTCTCCCATGGCCGACCCCTCATGTGGCTCAAGAGAATCGATGTGTGTGCCCAATCTCGGGGCGGCAAGTGCACGCTCAATCGCATGCAAAACCAATTGATGGATCTCCCTTGATTCGCGAAACCGAACTTCTATCTTGGTGGGGTGAACATTGACATCCACACGTTTGGGATCGATCTCAATGAACAACACATACACGGGTTGCTTTTGTCCATGGAGCACATCTTGGTAGGCGGCACGAACGGCGTGATTGATCACTTTGTCTTTGACATAGCGCTGATTCACATAAGAAAACTGTTGATCGGCTCGACTTCTCGCACTGGCTGGCAAGCCCACTCGGCCATAGACCCTGATCGAATTCTCTACGTGATCAAGGGTCACCGAGTTGGTCAAAAATTCTGCACCCAGCACATCGGCAACTCTTTTATCAAAGGCATTGTCCTGCCCAGACGCTCTCCACTGCTCCAAGAGCTTGCCCTCGGCATAGATGGAGAAAGAAACTTGAGGCCTCACCAAAGCATGGCGTCTGACCGCCTCCACGCAATGGGCCAACTCGGTGGCATCCGTTTTCAAAAACTTTCTCCGAGCAGGTGTACTGAAAAAAAGCTCTCTGACTTCTACCGTCGTCCCCAGACCCCTGGCCACCACACTCAACTCTCCTGAGCGTGCTTGCAAGGCCATGGCTTGTGCTTGATCTTGCGGCCTGGAAGAAATCATCAGTTCGGAGATCGATGCAATGGCAGCCAACGCCTCTCCTCTAAAGCCCATGGACGCCACCGACTCCAAGTCGTTCAAATTGCTGATTTTGCTGGTGGCGTGGCGCTTCAATGCCAGGGCCAATTCTTCCTGTGAAATCCCAACGCCATCATCTTCAACGCTGATCAAGCGCACGCCACCTGACTGTAAACGAACCGTGATGCCCCTCGATTGTGCGTCCAACGCGTTGTCGACCAACTCTCTCACAACGGAGGCAGGCCGCTCGACCACCTCGCCCGCGGCGATTTGGCTGATGAGCTCTTGCGCCAACTCCGCAATGGGGCGTCTGACAAGCGGCGAGTCAATAAAAGAAGAGGAGGTGTTCACGTCTACATTTTAGGGCAGATCAAGCGCACCTTCGAAATCAATGGATAATGCCTGCATGGATTTCATTATTAACTATTTAGATCTCATCTTTCATATTGATCAATTTCTCCCAGCTTGGGTTCAAGCCCATGGAGAATTGACTTATGGGTTTTTCTTTTTGATCATTTTCATAGAAACAGGCCTGGTTTTTATGCCATTTTTACCAGGAGACTCCCTGCTTTTTATGATCGGCGCACTTTGCAGTGCGGAACTTTTATCACCAGAACTGTCCTTGCTGGTTTGTTTGAGTGCGGCCATTCTCGGAGATCAACTCAACTACACCATTGGGCGCCATTTTGGCAAGCGCTTGGTCCATCCGCCTTATTCCAAATGGATCAAACTCCAAGCCCTACAAAAGAGCGAAGTTTTTTTCGCCAAATGGGGCTCTTTGGCCATCATCTTGGCGCGTTTCATGCCCTTTGCTCGCACCTTCGCGCCCTTTGTAGCGGGCATCTCTCAAATGAACCGAGTGACCTTCACGGCTTTCAATGCCATCGGGGCCATCTTTTGGGTACTGGGCGTGGGTCTGCTGGGGTACTTGCTTGGAGAAATCCCTTGGGTGAAAGCCCATGTTCAAGTCATCGTTTTGGCCCTAATATTGGGGCCTGGCGTGTTGGCCATTTGGGGCATGCTCATATCTCAAGGACGTGGAAAACCATAAGCCATTTCATCATTGACACTCCGCACATTGACTCAACCATGAACACTGCAAATGCGCCCTCTAGCACCTCAAAGCAAGATCCCTTGGTTTCAGACACTGCCATCTGGCCTGGTGAACAAACCAGTCAAATTCCTTTTTGGATTTACACAGACCCGCAGATTCATGCCAAGGAGCTGAATAAAATATTTTATGGGTCTCATTGGAGCTATGTAGGCCTTCTTGCAGAAATACCCAAGCTGGGGGACTTCAAAAAAACCCAAATTGGTGAGCGCGAGGTCATCATGACCAGAGACCATGTCCACCCAAGCCAGAAAGAAACCGATCATGGAATCCGCGTTGTGGAAAACAGGTGCGCCCACAGAGGTGTACGTTTTATTCAAGAATCGCATGGCAACAAAAGAAGCTTTGTCTGCCCCTACCATCAATGGGCCTACAAACTCAATGGCGACTTAGGGGGCTTGCCTTTCAAAGAAGGCGTTAAAAGCGGGAACAGCCTTCATGGTGGCATGCCTGAAGACTTTGATCTCAAAGACCACGGCTTGAACAAACTGAAAGTAGAAGTTCTTCATGGATTGGTCTTTGCCACATTTGATCATGAGAGCCCTGATTTAAGAAGTTACCTTGGCGATGAGATCATGCCTTGGATGGACCGCATCTTCAAGGGACGTGAGCTCACACTGCTGGGCTACAACCGCCAAAGAATTCCAGGCAATTGGAAACTCATGATGGAGAACATCAAAGACCCTTATCACCCTGGACTTCTACACACCTGGTTTGTCACCTTTGGTCTTTGGCGAGCTGATCAAAAGAGTCGAATGGTGTTGGACAAAAAGGGACGCCATGCCGTCATGCTCTCCAGAAGAAATGAAGGCGGACAAAGCGAGGTCACTCAAGGGGTCACCAGTTTCAAGGCCAACATGAAACTGTTCGACGATCGCCTCTTGGACATTGTCACTGAGGATTGGTGGAGCGTGGAGGACCCCAGCCATGCGGGCCAAACCATCACGCCTAGCGTCACCATGATCACGCTCTTTCCAAGCCTGATCGTTCAGCAACAAGTCAACTCCTTATCGACCCGACAAATCATTCCCAAAGGCAACGGTAACTTTGATTTTGTCTGGACCCATTTTGGTTTCAGCGATGACTCCCAAGAGATGACGCGAAGGCGGCTTAGACAATCGAATCTTTTTGGCCCAGCCGGCTACGTGAGTGCTGACGATGGAGAGGTGATTGAATTCAGTCAAAGTGGCTTTGAACAATTCAACAGTGATGGCTTACAACAAGGACGCACACTGTGTGAACTCGATGGAGTTGGCGTACAAAACACAGAGCACATGGTGACTGAAACACTGATACGAGGCATGTACGCTTATTGGAGAGAGGTGATGGACTTATGAGCTCCTTGGCAACCCACTCACCCTTCTCCATCGAAGCGCTAGCGCCCATTTCTGACAAGCTGATGTTGCAAGACTTGCAATTCGAGATCAATCATTTGAACGCGAAGTATGCGCAAACGCTCAATGACAACAACTTTGATCAATGGCCTGATTTTTTCATAGAAAATGCCCGCTACAAAATTCAAGCTCGAGAAAATTACGTCCGAGGACTTCCTCTTTGCCTTGTTGACTTGGAGAGTCAAGGGATGATGAAAGACCGTATATACGGTGTGACTCAAACCATCTTTCACGCTCCCTACTATACAAGACACCTTGTAGGGCAAGTCTTGATCTTGGGCACTCAATCCACTTCAGATCACGCCACACTCATTGTGACTTCTAGCAATTACAGCGTCTTCAGAACCAAACCTGGGCAAACCTCCGAGGTCTTCAATGTGGGTCAATATGTAGACCACTGGACTCGCACCCATGAGGGATTGAAGCTCGCTTCACGACATTGCATTTATGATTCAGAGATGGTTTTGAACTCTTTGATTTACCCCATTTAGGACTTCAACGACCGCGCCAAAACTCAAAGCGTTCGTGTTCGAATGATCGGCGGGTTTTGCGTGAAGTGCTTGACGATGGCCGCATGGATGGCCGAGGCCATGTTGGCTTGAAAGCTTTGCGTCACCAACAAGGCCTCCTCCTGCGGGTTGCTGATGAAAGCAGTCTCCACCAACAAGCTCGGAATATCGGGTGCCTTTAAAACCGCAAAGCCCGCTTGCTCGACGCGCGCTTTATGAAGTGTTCCGACTTTTTTCATTTGACCTAAAAATTCAGACCCCAACTTTAAACTGAAGTTGATCTGCGCATCAGTGCTCATGTCCAGCAGCGTTTTTTGCACAACGATATCTTTGTTGGTTAAGTTGATACCACCCACCAAATCGGCCTTGTTCTCTTGATTGGCCATCCATTGGGCCGCCGCACTGGAGGCTCCACTTTGACTCAATGCAAACACACTCGCACCTTTTGCATCCGGTGTGATGTAGGCATCGGCATGCAGACTCACGAACAAATCAGCCTGGACCCTTTGCGCCTTTTTAACCCTGTCTTGCAAGGGCACAAAGTAATCGGCATCTCGAGTTAAAAAGGCGCGCATGGAAAAATCCCCTTGGCGAGCTTTGATCACGGTCGAATTGATCAAACTTTTTAACTTCAATGCAATTTGCAAGACCACGTCTTTTTCCTTGGTCCCTTGTTTGCCAATGGCCCCAGGGTCCTCGCCACCATGGCCAGGATCAATGGCAACCACAATCCAACGGTCCACCAGCCCTGCGGTGCCTTGGTCTGCAGATGCGCCAACGGGCTTGTCCTTGGGGACTTGCGACTCCTCTGCTGCACTGATTGCCGTAGGGGTTGAGGGCTTGGAGGCAATGGGGGTAATGGGCACCATGGGAGCTATAGGCGCTTGAGGGGCAGGTCGTAGCGTCAGCTTTTTACTTTGCTCTTCAATCCATACCGACAGCACATCATCAGGTGCCTTGGGCTTGCTCTCATGCGCACTTTGATGGGTTGCAAGGGACGATGGCGCCTTGCTCGCACCCCTGGACAAGTCTTTGTTGGGTTGGGTGTGTTGCGCGATCAGTTCCTCCAAGGGGTCTATCGCTTTGCTGGGATACAAGTCCATGACCAAACGGTGGTTGTAGCGCACTTGATCCATGCGGGTGGCCAAAACTGGTGCCAAATTAAAGAGTTGAGGTCTGACCATTTGCCTCAAATCAAAAACCATCCTAACAACGCCTGGGCCGTGTTGACCCACACGAACTCCGCTGATGAAGGGGTCGTCCGACTTGACTTGACTGACCAATTCTTTGAGTGCAGGGTTCAAATCAGTGCCATCAATGTCAATGGCAATGCGCGGAGGGTCTGAAATCAACAGCGGCTGACTCTTGAGAGGAACATCTGATTCAATGGTGACCCTGGTGTATTCATTGGCAGGCCAAATCCTCACGGCCAAGACACTGGCTCCCCATGCCAACTCTTGCAAACCCAAATTCAAAACAAGCGTTGAGTACCCCAGCAGTTCACGACGACTGAGAAAAGGGGCATGTGCTCGCGAAGGCTGTTGCTTCATTTTGAAGGGTTTAAATCTGAGACCACGTCATGCTGTCCAACAATCGCTCACCTTGTGGGTGTTCAATTTCAACATCACCTCGCGCTGATCCAAGGCATTGAGCTCCAGATGAATTTCAATGTCTGGCTTGGGTACAAGTGCAGCAACACGCTCTGGCCACTCATAGATCTTGAGCCCCCTACAGGCAAATATATCTCTGAACCCCGCATCTTCCCATTCATGGGGGTCGTTGAATCGGTAAAAATCCATGTGCCAAATGAGCAACTCATGATCCTTGTACAAAGTCTCGTATGATTCAACAATGGCGTAAGTGGGACTTTTGATGGTGCCCTTTACGCCCAAAGCTCTGAGCAAATACCGAGTGAAACTTGTTTTTCCGGTCCCCAAATCACCGGACAAGGCAATTGTCGCATCAAGAATACCTGGCTCAGAAGAGAGTTTTTGGGCAAAATCCAAGGTTTGCTGCTCACTGGTCCAAAGCAACTTGTAAGTTTGGGTGGAATTATTCAAAGGACATCTCGTTTTGTCAAATCAATCTCATTTGTTCAAAAAAATTCAAACTTGGGGCAAAGAACTTGGATTTTCACAGATCGGTGTCTCACCCATTGATCTCTCGCACGCAGAACAACCTTTGCTCGATTGGTTGCAAAAAGGCTTTCATGGAGAGATGAACTACATGCAACGCCACGGTCTCTTGCGAGCCAAGCCCCATGAGTTGGTCCCAGGCACCATCAACGTGATCACCGCTCGCATGAATTACTTGCAACTCGAAGAGACCGCTCCAACACCAAAGCCCTTGAGCACACCCGGTGCTGCGTCAAACAGCCCACCTGAGCATTTTAGTGACAAGTTACAAAACAACACAACCCATTCAAACCAAACAGAAAATTGGATCGAGCAAGCATGGGATCAAATCCACGCACCTCATCAAGCCTATGTCTCTTTGTACGCCAGGGGGCAGGACTACCACAAGACCGTCAAACGTCGACTTGAACGCCTGGTGACGCTGATCAAATCCGAGGTCTCAGAGGTCAACCACCGTGTTTTTTGTGACTCTGCACCCGTGATGGAAGTCGAGCTCGCCTCTCGTTCAGGCTTGGGATGGCGAGGTAAACATACTTTATTGATCAACCGTGACGCGGGCTCCATGTTTTTTTTAGGTGAGATCTTTGTGAATTTTGAACTCCAAACCCCTGTTGAACAAGTTCTTGCTGGCGAACATTGTGGATCTTGCACCGCATGCATGGACATCTGCCCGACCAAAGCCATTGTGGCACCCTATCAACTCGACGCGAGGCGCTGCATCTCTTACCTCACCATCGAACATCCTGGCTCCATCGATGTGGCCCTAAGACCCTTGATCGGCAACAGAATTTATGGTTGCGACGACTGTCAACTCATTTGTCCATGGAATAAATTTGCTCAAAAAACAGCTCTGTCTGAATTTCAAAGCCGAGAAGCCCTGACGCATCAAACCCTGCTGCAACTGTGGTCCTGGAGCGAGGACGACTTCTCCAACCACACCCAAGGCAGTGCCATTCGCCGCATTGGGTACGAGAAATGGCTTAGAAACATTGCCATCGCACTTGGCAACGACTTGGCCCAAGGTGCCGAGCCTTTGCACCAAGATGAAATTTTGAATGCACTGTCCAATCGACTGGAGCATCCTAGTGACCTGGTAAAAGAACATGTCAGGTGGGCCATTGATCAAGCCTGAACAGCACACCATTGCGCTTCTCACCAACTCTGTGCAGTGGAGTTGCTCAGAGGATGAAACGCTTTTGGCAAGCGCAGAGCGCCAAGGCATTGATTTGCCAAGCAGTTGCAGAAACGGAACCTGCAGAACCTGCTTGGTTCAAACCCAAAGCACGGACTATGAATATGGGGTTCAATGGCCAGGGTTGAGCTTGGATGAAAAGTCAAACGGCTACACGCTTTGCTGCGTTGCAAAACCTCAAGGGGATGTGAGCATTGTGGCCCCTCATTTTGCAGACCACCACTTGGCCAACTCCTTTCATGTGGTTTTTGAAGACGCCACTTTGATGGCTCTCAACAAACCAAGCGGTTTGCTCTCGGTGCCTGGAAAGGGACCCTTGAACAGCGACTGTTTGACGGGTAGAGTACAAAAAAAATATCCGAACGCACAGGTTGTTCACCGACTGGACCAAGCCACGTCAGGCCTCTTGTTGATGGCCTTGGGCCAAGACCCGCAAAAACGATTGAACAAACTCTTTGCCGATGGCCTGATTCAAAAAACGTACATCGCCAAAGTTCAGGGTTACGTACCCATTTCATCAACTTGGACCCTCATTGATGCACCGATCCATGCCATGTGGTCTGAACGCCCCAAAAGAAGGGTCGACTCACAAGGCAAAGCCAGTCAAACCCGTTACAGGTGCTTTCAAAGCAATGGCCATGAGTCCTTGCTTGAGATTGAACCCTTGAGTGGCAGAACGCATCAAATTCGAGTTCACTTGTCACATGTGGGCTTGCCTATTTTGGGCGACAAGCTTTATGCGCCCCTTGATGTCGTGGAACGCTCACAGCGGCTTTTGTTGCACGCACATCAATTGCGTTTTACCCACCCTTTGACTCAAAAAGAGGTGTTCATCGAGTCGGCCTATCCCAAAGAATTCACTTTGACTGCTTCAAGTTTGCACCCGAAAAGTCCTAACGATGAACAAACTTTGAGTTGAATCAATAGCCTTGAGTCAATTTTGTATATGATCCTTCAAAAGCACATTTTTGTATGGTTCAACACTAGGAGAGCGTTATGCACGACGTCGTGATCGTAAGTGGCATGAGAACGGCCATTGGCACATTTGGCGGCAGCCTAAAGGACACACCCGTCACAGAATTGGCAACCACTGCCGTCAAAGCAGCGCTGGAGCGAGCTCAGCTCAAAGGCGCTGACGTTGATCAAGTGGTCATGGGACACGTGGTGAACACGGAGCCTAAGGATCTTTATTTGTCTCGAGTGGCGGCCCTCAATGCAGGGTGCGACCAAAAAGTGACCGCTTTTAATGTCAACCGCTTGTGCGGCTCTGGGCTTCAAGCCTTGGTCTGTGCGGCCCAATCCATCATGCTCGGAGACACCCAAATCGCCGTGGCTGGGGGCGCAGAAAACATGTCCAGAGGCCCCTTCTTGAACCCCACCCAGAGATTTGGTCAACGCATGGGGGACGCCACCTTGGTTGACATGATGGTCGGCGCCTTGCATGATCCCTTTGACAAAATTCACATGGGCGTGACAGCTGAAAACATTGCGTCCAAATGGGGCATCAGCAGAGAGGCACAAGATGCCTTGGCTTTAGAGAGCCACCACAGGGCTGAAAAAGCCATTGCAGCAGGTTACTTTAAAGATCAAATCACCCCAGTGATGCTGAGGTCCAAGCAAGGGCCCGTGCCATGGGCCAGTGACGAGCACTTCAGAGTGAATGCAAAAATTGAAGACTTCTCAAAACTCAAACCGGTCTTCATCAAAGAGCATGGAAGCGTCACGGCGGGCAATGCGTCGGGCATCAACGATGCCGCTGCCGCACTGGTGTTGATGGACGCACAGACCGCCAAAAGTCGCCATCTCAAACCCATGGCCCGGTTGGTGAGCTATGCCCACAGCGGTGTAGATCCCAAATACATGGGCATGGGCCCGGTCCCAGCCACACAAGCGGCTCTGAAAAAAGCGGGCCTCACGGTGCATGACTTGGATGTGATTGAAGCCAACGAAGCTTTTGCGGCGCAGGCATGCGCGGTGATCAAAGACCTGGGGCTTGATGGGCAAAAAGTCAACCCCAACGGTTCTGGCATCTCCTTGGGGCACCCGATTGGCGCAACCGGCGCATTGATCACCGTCAAAGCTTTGCATGAGCTCGAGCGCATCAAAGGCCGTTATGCCTTGGTGACCATGTGCATAGGAGGCGGACAAGGCATAGCCGCTATCTTTGAGCGACTTTAAGAGCAACTTGTCTCGAGTTGGCTCTTGAGATGAACACCTACTTAGAGTGACAAGATGGGCTCTGCGACTTTGGTTGGAAAAGCCCGCTTCAAGCCGCCGGCTGCTTGGCCCAAACCCATCTCTTCAGCCAACAAAGCGTAAGAGGCTTGCTGCACCAAGGGGTCATGGGCCCAAGTGATGACCACGATTTCATCCAAGTCAAATCGTTCAGCCAAGGTGCGCAATTGGTCCCCAACCTCTTTGGCGTCTCCAACGATGGCTTTTTGCTCAAGTTGCTTGAGTGCACCCATCTCCTCAGGTTTGAAGGAGGCCTGTGCTACCTGCGCAGTCATCAAAGGCGAGATCACCCCGTAATTTCGATCCATCTTGAAACGTGCTCGAGAACTGAATTGCTTGAGAGCTTCTTGCCGGGTTTCGGCCACCAAGGCCCAAACACAAAGCGTGGCCTTGGGCTTGACCAAGGGTTCGCTTGATTGAAAGCCATTGTGGTACAAGGCCATGGCCTGATCCACGCCTTGTCCATCGGTGATGAAGTGGGCAAATGCATAAGGCAGACCAAAATGTGCAGCCAACTGCGCGCCATAGTCAGAACTGCCCAAAACCCAAATCTGCGGGCAAGTTTCGGACTGTGGGTAGGCGAAAACACCATGGCCTGGATGGCCCACAGGCAAAGGGGTCCCAGACAGCCAGGCCTTCAGTTCTAAGATTTGCTGAGGAAATTGATCCGAGGCGAATTGATTGGGGTTGAGCAGCTGTGCAGTTTTTCTGTCGCTGCCCGGTGCGCGTCCCAGTCCAATGTCGATGCGCCCGGGGGCCAGTGCATCCAACACACGAAACTGCTCCGCGACCTTCAAGGCCGCATAGTGTGGCAGCATCACCCCAGCGCTTCCAATTCGGATGCGAGTTGTTTTCATGGCGATGGCCGCCATCAAGATCTCAGGAGCAGTGCCCAAAATACCTGGATGGCTGTGGTGCTCACTGACCCAAAACCGATGGTAGCCCATGGACTCGCAGCTTTGGGCAAGTTCAACGGTTTGTCGAATGATTTGGTCTTGCGCACGCCCAACCACACCAACCGACTGATCTAAAACAGATAATTTGATGTTCATAGCAAGCCCATTGTGCTACAAAAAAAGAAAGATTTTAGAAACAAGGATTTCTCCACGTTGAACGCCGAACCAGCTCGAGAACATCACTTCAGGGCTTTGAACCTGACGCGCTTGGGCTTGGCACCCTCCTCACCCAAACGTTTTCTCTTATCGGCTTCGTACTCTTGGTAGTTGCCATCAAAGAATTGCCACTGCGAATCCCCTTCGCAAGCCAAAATATGTGTGGCAATGCGGTCCAAGAACCAGCGATCATGACTGATGACCATCACACAACCGGCAAATTCAAGCAACGCGTCCTCCAAGGCACGCAAGGTCTCTACGTCCAAATCGTTGGAGGGCTCATCCAGCAAAAGCACATTGGCACCTGCGATCAAGGTCTTGGCCAAATGCAATCGACCGCGCTCACCACCAGACAGCGTGCCGACTCTTTTTTGCTGATCCCCACCGTTGAAATTAAAGCGACCACAGTAAGCTCGGCTGGCCATTTCAAATTTGCCAACCGTCAAAATATCCAAGCCCCCTGAGATGTCTTCCCAAACCGTTTTTTCGTTGCTCAAATCATCTCTTGATTGATCCACAAAGGCCATCTTCACGGTGCTACCAATCTTCACCTCACCTTGATCGGGATGGTGCTGTCCAGAGATCATCCTAAAGAGGGTTGATTTACCCGCGCCGTTGGGGCCGATGATCCCCACAATGGCGCCAGGGGGTACTTTGAAGGTCAAATTGTCGATCAGCAAGCGGTCGCCAAAAGACTTGCTCACATTCACAAATTCAATGGCTTCATTGCCAAGTCTCTCAGCCACAGGGATGAAGATCTCATGGGTCTCGTTTCTTTGCTGATACTCAAAGCTTGAGAGCTCCTCAAACCTAGCAATCCTCGCCTTGCTTTTGGCTTGACGACCTTTGGGATTTTGTCGGACCCATTCCAATTCCTTTTTAAGCGCTTTGGCTCTGGCCTCTTCGCCCTTTTGCTCTTTCTCCAAACGGTCTTGCTTTTGACTGAGCCAAGAGCTGTAATTGCCTTTCCAAGGAATGCCATGACCGCGATCGAGCTCCAAGATCCATTCGGCCGCATTGTCAAGGAAATACCGATCATGCGTGATGGCCACCACGGTGCCACCAAAGCGCGAAAGAAACTGCTCTAGCCAGTCCACAGATTCAGCATCCAAGTGGTTGGTCGGCTCGTCCAAAAGCAACATATCTGGTTTAGACAACAGCAGTCTACAAAGTGCCACACGTCTTTTTTCTCCACCCGAGAGTTTGTCAATGGTGGCCTCCCATGGCGGCAACCTCAATGCATCGGCGGCAATCTCCAATTGGTGCTCGCTGTCTGTGCCAGCAGAGGCAATGATCTCCTCCAATTTGCCCTGCTCTTGGGCGAGTTGATCAAAGTCGGCGTCCGGTTCTGCGTAAGCTGCATAGATTTCTTCCAGCCTGTTTTTGGCTGCCAAGACCTCGCCCATCCCACCTTCAACCGCTTGCCTGACGGTCTCCAAAGGATCGAGTTCGGGTTCTTGTGGAAGGTACCCAATTTTGATGCCAGGCATGGGCGTGGCCTCGCCTTCAATTTCTTTATCAACACCGGCCATGATTTTGAGCAGCGTAGACTTGCCAGAACCATTGGTGCCAAGGACGCCAATCTTGGCTCCAGGGAAAAAACTTAAAGAGATGTCCTTCAAGATTTGGCGTTTGGGGGGAACAATTTTTCCAACGCGATTCATCGTGAATACATATTGAGCCATGATGACGACTTTCCTTTTTTTGTAAAAACCAATTTAACCGAGTACTCTAACACTTTTGACCTGTTGGTTGATGCCAAAAGGTGCAATATCGATCTTTGGGCGCCAAGTCATTTGAAACTTCAAGCCTTGGATTTGTGGTCTAAAGCGGACTAAATTTTACATAGCCCTGTCATTTTGTGAGACAATAGGTTCAGTTTAGGCAACCAGTCGCCTGAACATCAGCATTTCTGCTGGGGCACTTTTTTTAGACTTTTTAGTCCCAATAGCCCTTTTCCCTGTTTCCCGGCCTCTTACTGGTTGCTTGCATTCAAGCAATGAAGGCCGATCCATGCGCCGGATAGGCGCTCCACTATGAACTTTGAAGAACTCAATTTGGCCCCGGCCATCTTAAAGGCCGTGCAAGAGCAAGGCTATGAAACCCCCACACCCGTGCAATCTCAGGCAATCCCCATTGTCCTTGGTGGACACGATCTTTTGGCAGGTGCACAAACCGGTACAGGCAAAACAGCCGCCTTTACGCTGCCCATGCTTCATAAATTGACCATGAGTCGCAGCACGCCCAATAAATTTGGCGTTTACGGCATTCGCGCGCTTGTCTTGACGCCCACTCGAGAATTGGCAGCCCAAGTTGAGGAGTCCGTGAGAAATTATGGCAAATACCTGCAACTCTCTTCGTGTGTGATTTTTGGTGGCGTGGGCATGAAGCCCCAAGTCGACAAGCTCAAAAGGGGCGTCGACATCCTGGTGGCAACGCCTGGAAGGCTACTGGATCTTCAGCAACAAGGCTTTGTGGATTTGAGCACTGTACAAATTCTGGTCCTTGATGAGGCCGATCGCATGCTCGACATGGGGTTCATCCAAGACGTCAAAAAAATCTTGGCGCTGGTGCCCAAAGACAAACAAAGTTTGTTGTTTTCTGCTACTTTCAGCAATGAAATCAAAGAGCTTGCCGAGAATTTATTAAAAAACCCTCAAAGCATTCAAGTCACCCCCCCTAACACCACGGTCCAACGCATCAGCCAATTGATTCACCCTGTGGGCCGGGGCAAGAAAAAAGCCCTGCTTGCGCACATCGTTCAAACCAACGATTGGAGCCAAGTGTTGGTCTTTACGCGAACCAAGTTTGGCGCCAATTCGGTGGCCGACTTTTTAAACAAGCAAGGCATCTCTGCCATGGCTTTGCATGGCAACAAAAGTCAAACCGCTCGCACTCAGGCCTTGGCTGGCTTTAAGAGCGGAGATATTCGTGCTTTGGTGGCCACCGATATTGCTGCTCGCGGCATTGACATCGATGAATTGCCCCACGTGGTCAATTTCGAAATTCCCAATGTGAGTGAGGACTATGTGCACCGTATTGGTCGCACTGGCCGAGCAGGCTCCGATGGCCATGCCGTCAGTTTGGTCTCCCTCGATGAAGAAGGCTTCATGAAAGACATTGAACACTTCACCCATCAACAAATTGAAGTCTCTATCATTGAAGGCTTTGGCCCCGAACCCGGCGAGAAGGCAGAGCCCATTGCCATGGGTCGCCAAACCATTTGGGGTGGACTCGGGCGCGCGCCATCTAGAGACGTCATGGCTGCAGCGGCCAAAGCAGCCAGAAGTGAAATGATGGAGAGAATCAGAGAAAAGAAAGTCACCAACCCAGGGCGCGCTCGACCCCATCAAAACGCCCCACAGTCCAGGTCGGCCAGGCCTGGACGCCCCAATGGAGATGTGAACACTGAGCGGTCCTTCACACCCAACGACTCGGGTGACGGCTTTGGCGCTCCAAGACCACCCAGAACACATGCACCTCGTGACGACCGCCAAGCGTTTGGAAGAGGCCCAGGTGCAGGTCCATCAGGACCCAACCCTAGAAACCGTGGCCCTCGCCCTGAAGGGAGGGGTGACAGGCCAGACGCAACAGGTTTTAGGCCCAAGCCACAAGGCGGACCCAGGCAAGCTAGAGACCCTCAAACAGGGGGGTCCGAACAAGCCCCAAGGCTCAACCCCATTCACGACGAAGATTACCAACCCAGAGAGAATGCCCACCTAGGCACACACAATGGCGTGAATGCTTTTGGACATAAAAATCAAAACAAATCCAACCGCACACCGGACCCGACAAGAACCAGCGTGGATTTGATGAGCGAGAGAAGAGGCCCCAATGGGGGTGGCTCAAATCGACCTAGGGGACCCCAACCATCAGGTTCGTTCTCGGGTAAGAAAAGCTCAGGTGGCGGCAGCAGAGGCGGTGGTTTTTCAAGGTAACGGCGGGCTCAAGTCGCCAATTCTGGCGCCATCGACAATGGGGTTTGCCCCTCAAAAAAAGCTTTCAAATTCGCCAGGGCCAATGCGGCCATGGCCTTTTTAGCACCATCGGTGGATGCGCCGATGTGCGGGGTCAACACCGCATTTTGTAAAACTCTCCACTCAGCTGCCACCTTGGGTTCGCCCACAAACACATCGATGGCGGCTCCAGCCAACTTCTTTTGCTGCAAAGCGCTGAGCAACGCACTTTGCTCAAAAACACCCGCATCGCCCACGTTAACAACGTAGGCATTTGCACCCAAAGCCTCCAAGACCTCTTTGTTCACCCTCTCCTTGTAAGTCAAGGCGTCTTGAGCACACAAGACCAAGAGGTCCAAGTGCTCGGCCATGGCTTGGAGATCCGAAAAGTAGGTCATCTTGAATCGATCAGACATCTCGGCATCTTCCTTGTCTGCAAAATAAGAAAGACGCATCTCAAAACCATAGGCACGCTGAGCAACAGCTTGCATCAAGGGCTTGGCGCCCATCAAGCCCATCCGAGCCCCAGTCACTCTTCGGGTCAAGGGATACTCACCCTCGACCCAATCGGCGTTGCGAACAAATCGATCTGCATGGGGAATTTTTCTCACCACACTCAACACCAAGCCCATGGCAAGGTCTGCGACATCCGCATTGGCAACGCCAGGGGTGTAAGTCAACATGACATTTTTAGCGATGAGCGCCTCGAAATCAACATGCTGATAGCTTTCACCCACAACGCAGACCAAGCGCACTTGAGGATAGGTGGCCAACAACTTGGCATCCACCTTGATGTCGGACGAACCCACCATGGCCGTCACCCGACTCAAAACAGAGGGATCTGTCAAATGCCCGTGATCATGAACATGGTACAAACTCTGCAACTCATTCATCAAATGAGTTGGCAAAGGGGTGAGCGTCAACACATCAAATGTGGACATGGGTGAATCCTTTTTTAAAATTTCAACAAATCCCTTGCACGCTTGCCGTCTGTCAAGAGCAACATCCATGGGCGCAACAAAGGCCTTGTCTTTCAAGGCTTCCTGTCTTTTTGCAAAGAACAAAAGATGCCTTTTTTGCCTAAAATGCAATCAACTTGAACGATGAACGGCTGACTGTTGATGGACATCAAAAGCGTCAAGCCTTTCTGAACTTAAACTCAACAACCAACCCGTAAATCTTATGCTATTTTTACACACCATGCTTCGAGTCGGCGACCTTGATCGATCCATTCACTTTTACACCAAAGTGTTGGGGATGAAGCTGCTCAGAACAACAGATCGTCCAGATCAAAAATACACCTTGGCGTTTGTTGGTTTTGCAAACAACCCGGAGCAAGCTGAGATCGAGTTGACCTACAACTATGGGGTGACTCAGTATGACACAGGGAATGCATTTGGCCATTTGGCCTTGGGCGTTGAGGATGTCCATCAAACTTGCAACAACATTCGCCTCTTGGGCGGGAACATCACCCGGGAACCAGGCCCCGTCAAAGGGGGGCTGTCCATCATCGCATTCGTCACCGACCCAGATGGCTATAAGATTGAATTGATCCAGCGCCCCAGTTGACCCAAGCGCTGAGGATCTAAGTTCTTGATGGCATCCACAGATCCCTTTACACTCACACACTCATCAAAGGATTCACCGTGTCAACTCCCAACCTAGCGGACATGCGTAAAAGCTATACCCTGGCTCAACTCGACGAGTTGCACTCCAAATCCAACCCTTTGGAGCAATTTCAATTGTGGTTGGATGAGGCCTTGGCTGCACATGTCCCAGAACCCACGGCCATGACGCTTGCTACCGTAGACCAACGCATGAAGCCGAGCACTCGAATTGTCTTGCTCAAAGGACTGGATGCAAGAGGCTTGGTTTGGTACACCAATTACCAAAGTCGAAAAGGTATGGAGCTTGCGGGCAATCCCTTTGCTGCGCTTCAATTTCATTGGGTCGAGCTTGAGAGAGTCGTGCGCATAGAAGGCATGGTAGAAAAAATCTCTGAGCAAGAAAGTGATGCCTATTTTAAAACCCGTCCCCTGGACTCGAGAATCGGCGCCTGGGCCAGTCAGCAAAGTGAGGTTCTTCAAGTTCGCGATGAACTAGAGAGCGCTTTTGCCAAAGTACAGCTGCAGTATGGTGACAATCCCCCCAAACCGCCACATTGGGGTGGCTATCGATTGGTGCCCAGCGAGTGGGAGTTTTGGCAAGGACGCCCCAGCAGGCTGCATGACCGATTGAGGTACCAACCATCGACACCAAGCCCTCATGCCCCTTGGATCAAAGACCGGTTGGCGCCTTGAGGCTTTAAGTCCCTTAAATGGACTTTATGAGGCCACTTTAGAGGCAAACGTTTTTATGAATTTATCGACCTTTGGCGCCACGACATAAGCACAATAACCTTGTTGGGGGTGATTGAGAAAGTAGTCCTGATGGTAAGTCTCCGCCTCGTAGAAACGGTCCAATGGCTCCACCTGCGTGGTCAAGGCTTCAGCGAAAGCACCAGAGGCTTTCAAGTCCTTGATGAAATGGTTCACCTGTAGCTCATCTTCTTCTTTGGTGAAATAAATGCCACTTCGGTATTGAGTGCCTTCGTCATTGCCTTGCCGATTCAAGGTGGTGGGATCGTGAATGACAAAGAAAATCTCCAACAGCTCATGGAGTTGAATTTGAGATGGATCGTAGACCACCTTCACCACTTCCGCATGTCCTGTCTGACCAGAGCAAACCTGCTCATAGGTGGGATTCAAGGTTTGACCATTGCAGTACCCCGATACGACATCCAAAACACCTTTGACCCTATCAAATACAGCCTCAACACACCAAAAGCAGCCCCCAGCGAGGTAGATCGTTTCTCGTGAACCCATGATGCAATTGCCTTATATTAAATTCAATAAAATTTATCACCAACACCTCAGCTTCAAAACAAGCAAGGCTCATGATGGCTCCACCCCTTCGGGATAGGACTTGTCATGGACAACCGTCTTAAAAGCCCTTTGCAAATCCAAGAACCAAGCCTGGCTTTCCGGCAGAGCGTAGACCGGTCAAATCGGTTTGGAAGTAACCTCGCTGAGTGGTGGTGTAGTAACTGGCGGATAAAACAGAATTCCCTCCAAAATCGTGACCGACACTGAGACGGTAATCATTGACCGTTTGCACCAAGCCTGGAGAGCCCACATCTGAGGCCATGAGGAATTTACGTTGATTGAAATTTTTGAGATTCAAAACACCCACATGAGCACCCCAAATCAAACCAGCATATTCCTTTGAATAACTCAAATCCAAATACGTGGTTCCGCGCGTCGACAAAGGAGCACCAGCAATGTAGGCGTAGCGAAAATAATCTGAGTTTGCGTAATTGACTTTCAAGGACAATGGGCCGTTGGACAGGCCTACATACACCTCCGTGTTGTTGATCGCTTTGTTGGCGTAATCAATGCCTATGCTGTCAACGCCACTTTTGGGGTAAAGGTAATAGATGGCCCCAATGTCTCCAATGGAACCTAAAAGTCCAGGAACCATGCCTTTGAAACCGCCATAAAAATCCATCTCAAGGCTTGCGCCGTTGTAGAGGTTTTGCGCCACATTGGAGTTCCAGTTGCCCGCATAAAAACCCGATTGATGCTCCCAATCCAACCCACCTTGAATGGCTGGCCCGTAATTGGTTTGCGTAAAACCCCTGAATCTGTAATCACCAACCAATGACATGTTGCCTGTCAACTTGGCATTTGGTTCTGCAGCAAATGTACTTTGGCCCATGAAAACAACAAGTAACGCAGTCCATAAGAGTGGCCAGGAGGTGGGTAAGTGTATTTTTTTCATGTGGCTTCCTTGAGTGACCGATTGCAGGCTTGTGGGTATGAAATGATTTTAATTGGCTTTGCCTCAAGCCCTCCTTGAAATCATCATGCACACAACAACTCGTTGTGATTTAAACTTAGGACTGGAGCCTGAAGGCACCCTCGTTAAAACAGCAATGAGCAAAATGTAATACAACTTTATGCATATATTTACAATCCAATATTAAAATTCATAACTCTTTGATATTACAATTTATTCAAATGCTTGTACTGTTCGTGATGCGTCGAATTGGCTCTAGATTCATCTACAATTTATAAATATACGTGACCTCAGATGATCTTTCAAATAAAAACGATTCGAAGTACAGCCCTTTGGGCATGTATTTTGGCAAGCTTGCTGGGCTGCCAATCCTCCGAGAAATCCGCTCAAAGTGATGCAACGCAGGACAAGACCAGTTCAAGCACAGCCGGTCAAATAGAAATCTCCTCCTCCGACGTGATCAAGCTTGAAAACCGTGAGTTGGTCTCAGGCCTGCCCATCACTGGCAACTTAAAAGCCGTGAAAGACGCCTTCATCAAAGCCCGCGTGGCTGGCGAATTGATGGACATGCAACTCAAGGAAGGCGACGTGGTCCGTGCCGGTCAAATTCTAGGACGAATTGATCCCGTTGAGTACCAAAGGCGACTCAAACAGGCCCAAGAAACGGCCGAGGCAGCCAAAGCTCAAATAGATATCGCTCAAAGGCAATATGAAAACAACAAAGCATTGGTGGATCAAGGGTTCATCTCCAAAACCGCTTTAGAGTCCTCCCTGTCAAACCTGCAGACCGCACAGGCCACCTTTCGGGCCGCACAAGCAGGCGCAGACGTTGCCAGCAAAGCCTTGGATGACTCTATTTTGAAGGCGCCCTTTGCTGGTCAAGTTTCTGCCCGTTTTGCTCAAAGCGGTGAGCGCCTAGGGGTCGATGCAAAAGTACTTGAAATCATCGATGTTTCACACATTGAAGTGGAAACCACCATCAGCGCGAGCGATTCTGTTGGTCTTAAAGTTGGACAAGAAGCATTGCTCAGGGTCGAAGGCAGCGCGCAAACCTACAACGCTGTTTTGACCCGCATCAACCCAAGCGCTCAGACTGGGTCAAGGAGTGTTTTGGCCTACCTCAATTTAAAAGACATTCAAGGCCTTCGGCAAGGGCTATTTGCTCAAGGTACACTGAATCTTTCAAAGCGAACTGTTTTATGCATTACCAGTAAAGATATTCAGCATTACAAGCCTGAACCCTTTGTACAAATCATCGATGCTGGGGTGGTCAAACACCAAGCCATCAAAACAGGGATCTCGGGCTACCTCAGTACCACAGACAATGAAAACAAATGGACTGAGATCATAGGACTGCCTTTGAACACTCTAGTTCTTAAATCTCACCTGGGTGTGGTGCGTGAAAACGTGCTGGTTAAATTCACACAAGATGGTGAAAAACATTGAGCACTTTCGCGCTCATTCACCTTGCATCTTGATTTCCCTCTTGATCTCGATCTTGTAACCCACTCTACCCTTACAAGCCTACTTAGAACTTATGTGGTTCACGCAAATCAGCCTTAAAAATCCAGTCTTCGCCACCATGATGATGGTGGCTTTTGTCGTACTTGGCTTGTTCTCTTATCAGCTCTTACCGATCAATCAGTTCCCCAACATTGACTTGCCCGTCGTCGTGATCAGCACAGAGTACCCGGGCGCCGCACCGGAAGTGGTGGAATCTGAGGTCAGTAAAAAAATTGAAGAGGCTGTGAACGTCGTGTCTGGCATCAACACCCTGACCTCAAGAAGCTATGACGGCTTGTCGGTGGTGGTGGTTGAGTTTCAGCTCAAAGTCAACGGTCAAAAAGCTGCCGATGAAATTCGAGAAAAAGTCTCTGTCATTAGACCCACTCTTCGAACCGAGGTGAAAGAACCAAAAATTCAAAGATTTGATCCCAACACACGAGCCATATGGACCTTGGCTGTGCTGCCTGACTTGGCCTATGCAAAAAAATACAACTTAGAACCCACCTCGGCTGTGGCATTGACGAATTGGGCTGACCAAGTGCTCAAAAAAAGACTTCAAAACGTCAGAGGCATTGGTGCAATCACTTTGGTAGGTCCCACCAAAAGAGAAATCAATATTTATTTACAAACCGCTAGCCTAGAGTCCTTGGGCGTAACGGCTGAACAAGTGATCACAGCCGTTCATGACGAAAACCAAGATCTCCCTTTAGGCGCCATTCGCTCAAAACGAGATGAGTCGCTTCTACAAATTCAGTCGAGGATGAAGTCGCCCGATGATTTTGCAAACATCATTGTGGCCAAAAAAGGCAATGCCCTGATCCGCTTGTCGCAAGTTGCACGAATTCAAGATGGACCGCAAGAGGTTGACAGTTTGGCTCTCTTTAACGGAGAGAGGACCTTGCTGGCCAGTGTCCAAAAGTCACAAGATGCGAACACCCTTGACGTGATCAATGGCTTGAACCAGAAATTGATTGAGATCAAAAAGGAACTGCCATCAGGCGTCAAACTTGAACCTATTTATGACGGCTCAAGAATGATCAACGTCTCGGTGAACAATGTGCGAGAAACCTTGATCGATGGCGCCATTTTAACGGTGCTGATCGTTTTTTTATTCTTAGGCTCTTGGCGCTCTACGGTCATCACAGGCTTGACCATTCCAATTTCTATTCTCGGCACCTTTTTGTTCATGCAAATTTTAGGTTTCAGCGTCAATATGGTGACCCTCATGGCCCTGTCGCTTTGTGTCGGGTTGTTGATCGATGACGCCATCGTGGTGCGGGAAAACATCGTCAGGCACTTGCACATGGGCAAATCGTCCTTTCAAGCTGCCATGGACGGGACCCAAGAGATCGGTTTAGCAGTGATGGCCACCACCTTCTCCATCGTTGCAGTTTTTTTACCCATTGGCTTTATGGATGGAATCATCGGTAAGTTTTTCCATGAGTTTGGCATCACCATCGTGGTTGCTGTTTTGATCTCCATGTTCGTCAGCTTCACATTGGACCCCATGCTTTCAAGCGTTTGGCACGACCCAAGCGTTGGGAATCATTTATCAGAAAAAGCCAAGGCCAGCACAACATGGAACATCTGGAAATTGCTTTTGGTCTTTGAGCGAACAACGCAAAAGTTAACGGATCTTTATTCCAAAATGCTCAAATGGTCGCTTCAGCACAAGCTCAAAACCCTTATCAGCGCTTTGCTTGTGTTCATCAGCAGTTTGTTGATGCTTCCTTTGGTTGGAACTGAATTTGTCCCCAAAGCAGATTACTCGGAAACTTATATCAACTTCTTCACACCCATGGATTCATCCATTGAAATCACTGAAGGAAAAGCCAAACAAGTTCAGCAAATTCTGTCTCAATACCCTGAGGTTGCTTACAGCCTAGCAACCATCAACACGGGCATTGCCAATGGCAAGATGTATGTCTCCATCTATGCAAGACTTCTAGACCGCTCAAAGCGCAATCGATCCATCGATGAACTTTCTCAAATTTTTCGCAAGCGACTCGGACAAGTTCCAGGCATCACGCTCACTCAGGTCGGTCAAGTGGACCCTGTGGGTGGCAACAAACAAATAGAACTCTCCATTCAAGGGCCTGATTTGAATGAACTGGAGAAACTCAATACAATCGCGATGGAGCGAATCAAATCCATTGAGGGCGTGGTTGATCTGGACTCTTCCTTAAAGCCCAACAAACCGATTGTGAGCGTGCTTTTGAACAAAGAAGCGGCCTCTACTCTTGGTCTGAGCACGTTCAGCATTGCCACTCAAATCAGAAATTTGGTTGCGGGTCAGACGGTGGGCAATTGGAGAGCCTCAGACGATCAAACCTATGACGTCAACGTGCGCTTAGATCCCCGTCAAAGAGATGCCAACGCCGACTTGGACCATTTGGTTTTTGCTCTTGCCCCATCTCTTGAAGGGGACCCGCGTCAAGCCAGGCTCAATCAATTTGCCACCGTTCAAAACACCACAGGCCCCAATCAAATCAATAGACGCGAATTGATGCGAGAAATCAGCATCAGCAACAACGTCAGTCAGCGCTCTGCCGGTGAAGTTGCACGAGATATTCAATCGGTCATGCGTTCTCTTCAAATGCCCAACGGATACCGTTTTCAATTCGCAGGTTCGACCAAAAACATGAACGAATCCTTTGGTTTTGCAATCTCCGCTTTGGCGTTGGCTGTCATTTTTATTTACATGATCCTTGCCAGCCAATTCAAAAGCTTTCTTCAACCCTTGGCGATCATGTCTTCACTTCCATTGACCCTCATTGGTGTGGTCCTTGCCTTGCTGCTTTTTCACTCAGCCATATCATTGTTTTCCGTCATCGGTATCGTCATGCTGATGGGATTGGTCACCAAAAATGCCATTTTGTTGATCGATTTCGCCATCCGTGCTCAGCAAGAACATCTGGATGATCAAAATCTTTGGCAACCCGGCCTGGAGCGCGAATCGGCCTTGCTCTTGGCGGCAAAAACACGTCTTCGCCCCATCTTGATGACCACCTTGGCCATGATTTTTGGCATGGCTCCATTGGCGTTTGCGTTGACCGAAGGGGCAGAACAAAGGGCTCCAATGGGGCAAGCCGTGATTGGTGGTGTGATCACCTCTTCTTTACTGACCTTGGTGGTCGTGCCCGTTGTGTATTGTTATTTAGATGATTTTTCAACTTGGATCAAGAAAAAACTCAATTAAATTCAGATCTTGGCTTATATTTTGCCTTGCCCTTGGGGTCAATTTGAATGGTTTTAAACTGTGCAAGGCGCTAAAATGGTAGGGTTTCTTTAATTTTGGAAGTTCTTCGATGAATACAGAACAAGCTCGATTCAACATGGTGGAGCAACAAATCCGGACTTGGCAAGTTTTGAATCCCAAAATCCTTGAAACGTTAAAAAACGTTGATCGAGAAATGTTTGTTCCCCCAGCCTATCAGACCTTGGCCTATTCGGACACGGAAATTCCAGTCGGCGATGGTGAATTCATGCTGAGCCCCAAACTACAAGCCAGACTGGTCCAAGACCTTGATCTTCAAGGTCATGAACGCGTGCTACAAGTGGGATGCGGCACTGGCTACATGAGCGCCTTGTTGTCCCATCACTGCGCGCACTTGCTTGCACTAGAAATCAATCCACGTCTCGCCCATTTGGCTCAGTCACATTTGGCTCAATTGGGCTTGGGTAATGTACAGATCAAGGACTTGGACGCTAGCAAGTACCTTGACATGACTGAAACATTTGATGCGATTGTCATGTGTGGATCAACGGCGCATGCCCCTCAAATATTTCTGGATCACCTGAAGCCTGGTGGACATTTGGTCGGTATTTTTGGCAACGAACCCATCATGCAAACCACCTCAGTAAAAAAAGTGGCCTCCAATCAGTTTGACGCCAAAATTTTATGGGACTGTACGGC
>CAIMNS010000193.1 GCA_903842945.1 uncultured Burkholderiales bacterium | reverse complement strand
GCACGTGCCCTTGTCGGTCGAAGCGCAAATGGAAGCCCGCACCTTGATGCTGGCCTCCAACAATGTACTGTTCCCAGCCAACGGAGAGCCCTCCATTGTGCCTTCACAAGACGTGGTGCTCGGTTTGTACTACACGACCCGCGAGCGCATCAATGCACGTGGTGAGGGTATGATCTTTGCGAACGTGCCCGAAATCCAACGTGCGTTGGACGCCAATGTCGTGGAGTTGACCTCCAAGATCAATGTGCGTTTGACCGAGTGGACCAAGGACAAAGAGAGTGGTGAGTTCACGCCCCACACATCGATGGTGGAGACGACGGTTGGCCGTGCCCTTTTGTCGGAGATCTTGCCCAAGGGCTTGCCATTTAGCAATTTGAACAAGGCCTTGAAAAAGAAAGAAATTTCTAGACTCATCAACACGTCTTTCCGTAAATGCGGTCTCAAAGAGACCGTGGTGTTTGCGGACCGTTTGCTTCAAAACGGTTTCAGATTGGCGACTCGTGCCGGTATTTCGATCTGTATCGATGACATGTTGGTGCCTCAAGAAAAGCACCGCTTGATTGCGGATGCTGAGAAAGAGGTCAAAGAGATCGAGCAGCAATATGTCTCAGGTTTGGTGACAGCTGGCGAGCGCTACAACAAGGTGGTGGACATTTGGGGCAAAACAGGAGATGCAGTCTCCAAAGTGATGATGGACCAACTCAGAAAAGAGAAGACCATCGATCGCCATGGCAACGAGGTCGAGCAAGAGTCCTTCAACTCCATTTACATGATGGCCGACTCGGGTGCCCGTGGATCAGCTGCTCAGATTCGCCAATTGGCGGGCATGCGCGGTTTGATGGCCAAGCCTGATGGCTCCATCATTGAGACACCCATCACGGCGAACTTCCGTGAAGGCTTGAACGTGCTGCAGTACTTCATCTCCACGCACGGTGCGCGTAAAGGCTTGGCCGATACGGCCTTGAAGACAGCCAACTCAGGCTACCTCACACGCCGCTTGGTGGATGTGACGCAAGACTTGGTGGTGATCGAGACCGATTGCGGCACGCAAGAAGGTCAACTCATGCGCGCGATCGTTGAAGGTGGTGAGGTGATCGAGTCCTTGAGAGACCGCGTTCTTGGACGCACGGTCATCGATGAAGTGATTCATCCCGAGACCCGTCAAGTCATTGTGCCCGCGGGCGAGATGCTGGACGAGGACAGCTTGGACGAGATCGAGAGTTCAGGTGTGGACGAGATCAAGGTCAGAACGGCATTGAACTGTGCCACGCGCTTTGGATTGTGCGCCAAGTGTTATGGCCGCGACTTGGGTCGTGGCGGCTTGGTCAACATTGGTGAGGCCGTGGGTGTGATTGCAGCGCAATCGATTGGTGAGCCTGGCACGCAGTTGACCATGAGAACCTTCCACATTGGCGGTGCCGCGTCTCGTGCGGCGGTGGCGTCCAGTGTCGAGGCCAAGTCCAATGGTGCGATTGGCTTCAATGCCACCATGCGTTATGTGACCAACTCCAAGGGCGAGTTGGTGGTGATTTCAAGGTCCGGCGAAATCGTGATTTTTGATGACAACGGTCGTGAGCGTGAGCGTCACAAGGTGCCCTATGGCGCGACTTTGACCATCAAGGCCGATCAACAGATCAAGGCCGGCGCGATTTTGGCGAACTGGGATCCTTTGACACGTCCTGTGATCACGGAGTTTGCTGGGCAAATTCGTTTTGAGAACGTCGAAGAAGGCCTGACGGTTGCCAAGCAGTTGGACGAGGTGACGGGACTCTCGACCTTGGTCGTGATCGATCCCAAGCGCCGTGGTGCGATCAAGGTCGTTCGTCCACAGGTGAAATTGATCGATGTCTTGGGCAAAGAAGTGAAGATCCCTGGGACCGATCACTCGGTGACCATTGGCTTTCAAGTCGGCGCTTTGATTCAGGTCAGAGATGGTCAAGACGTGGGACCTGGAGAGGTGCTTGCGCGTATTCCTGTTGAAGGTCAAAAGACCAGAGACATCACCGGGGGTCTACCGCGTGTGGCCGAGCTCTTTGAAGCGCGCAGTCCCAAAGACAAGGGTGTGTTGGCTGAGATGACGGGCACCGTGTCCTTTGGTAAAGAGACCAAGGGCAAGGTTCGTATGCAAATCACCGATCCTGAAGGCACCGTTTGGGAAGAATTGGTGCCCAAGGAGAAAAACATTCTGGTCCACGAGGGCCAAGTGGTCAACAAGGGCGAGAGCGTGGTGGACGGCCCAGCCGATCCACAAGACATCTTAAGGCTCTTGGGGATTGAGGAGTTGGCCAGGTACATCGTGGACGAGGTCCAAGACGTCTACCGCTTGCAAGGCGTGAAGATCAATGACAAGCACATCGAAGTGATTGTTCGTCAGATGCTTCGCCGTGTGGTGGTCGAGAACTCTGGAGACACGTCCTACATTGCTGGCGAGCAAGTGGAGAGGTCTGAGATGCTCAACACCAACGAGGCGCTTCAGCGCGAGGACAAGATCCCAGCGACCTACAGCAACTTGCTCTTAGGCATCACCAAAGCGTCTTTGTCGACCGACAGCTTCATTTCAGCCGCGTCCTTCCAAGAGACCACCCGTGTCTTGACAGAGGCGGCCATCATGGGCAAGAGAGACGAGTTGCGTGGCTTGAAAGAGAACGTGATCGTGGGTCGATTGATTCCTGCGGGTACGGGCATGGCGTACCACCAAGCCAGAAAAGCCAAGGACTTGATGGACGAAGCTGAGAGACGTGCCATTGCTGAGAATGAGGCGCAAGAGCTTGAAAACGCTCAACATGCCACAGAAGAAGCTTTGGTGTCTGAAGAAGCGGATGCTGCAACACCTGCGGACACGACCCACATGAGCGAAGGGGGTGTTCAAACGACGCACACCTCGCCTGACCAATCTGATCAGGACTGAGCATGTAGGCGGGTTGGGTTGGATTGATTTCTAATCCAAAGAGGGGCTGGTCCGATTGAGTTCAGACCAGCCCTTTTGTTTTGCTGATTCAAACTGCTGATGGGCACTCAATGAAGATGGCTATTTGACAAAAGGCGAGCGCTCAATTTAGAAGCCAAGTTTTCCAGCAATTTAAAAGCAATTCAAAGGACAGACTAGACATAATTCATCGGAAGGTTACACTAAGTGTAACTTTACGGAGACTTTTTTGTGCAACCGATCCGCCAACTCATGGGCACAGTGAGCCAATTGGCCACCCCCGAGTCCTGCCTATTCACAACAACCGACTTGCGCTCGATTTTGCCAAAGCTTTCTAAGCCTGCCTATAAAACCCTTTTAAGTCGGGCTGTTCAAGGAGGGCATCTTCAAAGGGTGTGCCGGGGGCTGTATTTGTTTGAAAAAGCCAAACCTGATCGAAGCATGGTTTTGCCTCGCGCGGTGAGCAAGTTGCG
>CAIMNS010000192.1 GCA_903842945.1 uncultured Burkholderiales bacterium | reverse complement strand
GTACTGGAACAGTTTGACCAGGCCGGTATTGGTGGGACGGATCTGCGCACCAGGGACGATTCCACCATCAGCTTGCTGACCCTTTGAGTGGAGGGTTGAGCTTGGGACCAACCTCGACGACAAGGACTCAAACCTGTCATGTTTTTAAGATCCACCATCAACTCTGTCGTCTTGAGCGTGACAGCCAACGAGTCCATGATCGGTGTGTCATCAATGCGAAATACCCCCTCACTGGCCAGAATTAGACTTAAGGGAATCTCTCCCAAAATAATGACATCGGCGCCTTGAGCAATCATTTTTCTTGCAGCAACTTTAAACAGATCAATCAATGGTCCAGGACGCTCAAAGCCTTCAAGAACGTCTGCAAATCCAAAACCAACAGGTTGAACACCCACTGAAAACGCCGAAAGACCCATCGAATCTATTTGTTGACGATAGCGCTCTGCCATTAAATCAATAAAGAGCAACATCCCAAATTTTTGCCCATAGCTTCCAGCCAGTTTAAAGCAACTCTCTCCACTACCGACCACTGGAATATCCAAGATCGATCGGATCTCAGTCAACAAAGGATCAGGCATGGTGCACATGGCAAATGCATCAAAGCCCAAGTCTTGTGCATTCATTGCATGTGCCAGCCATTGCATAGAATGCAAATTGAACAAGGCCCGGTGCCGAATATCTCCCCCCGGATAATTGGCATCATAACTGCCCACGGCCATACCGTGCAACACAACTTCTGTGTCCGATCTGACCACTCGCTTGATGTGATCGGTCATTCTTTTTGAATAATCTGGCAAATCTTCCAAAACAGTTAAACTTTGATGATAAATTCTCATAAAACCTTTTACGTCGCGTAGTTAAATCATTGATACCAAGTTCTTGACACCACCGCCCTAAATTACCCTTAGAGACACCCTTTCCATAGCCTAGCAATGATGCATTTTTCCCCTGCAAAGTCAATCGAGTTTTTACCTTAACACCTAGCGAAAACCAAAGCTTAAAATTGAGCTGTTTTGCTCCTTTAAGAATTGTTTGTAAAGATTGGACGAACCACATGAACTCACATGACAACAACAATGTCCATGCAGTCGTTGGAGCGTGGGTAAGTCAACTCAATATCGCTTGCCAAAATCCCTCTTTGCAGTCCTTGATCAATTTGTTTGAAGAGGACTCACACTGGCGTGAGGTTATCGCTTTAACCTGGACACTTTCGACCACCAGTGGACGAGAGCGGATCGCCGAAAATTTGTCTCAAAGTATTCCAAAAATAAAGGCAAAGAACTTTCGCGTAGATCCACTTCGCCAGGCACCACGTGTCATTGAGAGAGCCGGCGAAAGGGTCATTGAGGCCATTTTGGCTTTTGAGACAAAAATTGGACTTGGCGCGGCCTTGGTGCGCTTGAAATATGCTCAGGATGGCGATCAACCGACACAAGCATGGACTTTTCACACGACCTTAGAGAGTATCCACGGACATGAAGAACGCACGATCAAGGCAAACAGAGCAGATCCCGTCTTCAACCGCGATTTCAATGGCCCCAATTGGCTGGATCGAAGGACCCAAGCCCAACGTTTTGAGGACCGGGAACCAACCGTTTTAATTGTAGGCGGAGGTCACGCGGGTCTCTCCGTGGCTGCAAGACTAGTTCAACTCGGCGTAGACTGCTTGGTCATTGACAAATTCAAGCGCATTGGTGACAACTGGCGTTTGAGATACCAAGGATTGATGCTGCACAACCAAGTACATAGCAATCACCTCCCCTACATGCCCTACCCCTCAACTTGGCAAGCTTACCTACCTAAAGACCGCATCGCCAACTGGTTAGAAATGTATGTAGATTGCATGGATATTGCATGTTGGACAGAAACTTGTTTCGACGGGGCGAGTTATGACTCTCCTGGGCAAAGATGGAATGCCAAACTGCGACTCAAAGACGGTCAAATTCGGGTCATGCATCCCAAACATATCATCATGGCCACAAGCGTGAGTGGAACCCCCCATATTCCGCACATCCCCACACTGGATCAATACAAAGGACAGGTGGTTCACTCAAGCAAATATGCAGAAGCTAGCCAATGGAAAAACAGGCCAGTTTTGATTGTCGGAACTGGAACAAGTGCACATGACATCGCTCAAGATTTACATGCCCATGGCGCCCGCGTCAGTATGCTTCAGCGCAATTCAACTCTTGTCGTTAATGTAGAACCCAGCGCACAGCTCTACGATGGTTTGTACTTGGGCGAAGGCCCCTCGCTAGAAGATAGAGACTTGATCAACACCTCCATGTCGATGAAACTGATGCTGGCCACTCACAAGCGTTTGACTGACCAAGCAAAGATCCATGACCGCCCCATCCTTGATGCCTTGGCGAAAGTTGGCTTTAAACTCAATGATGGGATAGAAGGCACGGGATGGCCATTTTTATTCAGAACACGTGGTGGTGGATATTATTTCAACGTCGGTTGCTCTGATCTGATTGCCAATGGAGAGATCAAGATTCTTCAAAACTCAGACCTTGAAATGTTCCTAGACAATGGAGTGAAGATGAAAGACGGCCGCCTGCTTGATTTTGATACCGTGGTTCTGGCAACGGGTTACAAAACACAATCAGAAATCCTGCCCAGTTTATTTGGTGAAGAAATGGCTCAAAAGGTTGGGGAAGTTTGGGGATTTGACACGCAAAAACAAGAACTAAAAAATATGTGGTCACGAACCGCACAGCCTGGCTTATGGTTCACCGGAGGCGCTTTCTCCCAGTGTCGAGCGTATTCAAAATACCTCGCACTTCAAATCAAGGCCACTGAGTTAGGTTTAATTGAACACTGATCCTATTGTTTTTAGCAAGCGTTAGGCCAAAGGTTTTGGCGACTTTTAATTTTTAATTTAATCTGAAAAACATCATGACAAGAAAATTTGTTGACCTCTCTGTACCCATTGAGAACGACGTCAAGTCTGACCCTCCAGGCCTGGAGCCCAGCATCGAGTATCGGGATCATAAATCGACGGCACCCTTGGTCGCGGCCCGCTATCAAGATTTAAAACCTGAGGAGCTATTGGATGGCGAAGGCTATGCCATCGAGTTCCTCAAACTCAATACCCATAACGGCACCCATGTCGATGCACCATGGCACTTTGCATCCACCATGGACCATGGCAAAAAAGCTGCCACCATTGATGAAATCCCACTCGATTGGTTTTATGGCCCTGGAGTGAAACTTGATTTTCGGCATTTCCCTGATGGCTATGTGGTAAGCGGCCAGGATGTAGAAACTGAACTCAAAAGAATTGGCCACGTACTCCAGCCCTACGACATCGTCATGGTCAATACATCAGCGGGAAAGCGCTTTGGGGATCCAGACTATGTGGAAGCCGGATGTGGCATGGGTCGAGAAGCCACCATGTATCTCACCTCAAGAGGCGTGAGACTGACAGGTACAGACTGCTGGTCTTGGGATGCACACTTTAAACACATGGCCAAAACATACGCCGAGGTAAAAAATGTAGCGGTGATTTGGGAGGGACACAAATCCAGTCGCGATATTGGCTATTGTCACATCGAAAAAATGCACAATTTAGAAGTTCTCCCCGCACATGGTTTTACCATTTCTTGCTTTCCAGTCAAAGTCAAAGGCGGCTCAGCTGGCTGGGCTCGAGCAGTGGCCATCTTTGAGGAATAAGTCATGAAACTTGCCACATTCGTCCATCCCTTAGGGCATCAAGCCATTGGTGCAGTGAATGCACAAGAACAAAGCATCTTGGATTTAGACCAAGCCTACCATCAACAGCACCAAACACACTTACCAGCCTTCTCTTCAATGCTGGCGTTGATCAACTCGGGCAAAGATGGACTAGACATCGCCAAAGGCTTGGTCCAGGCTTGGAGCACCCAGGCCGTGCTCCCCCTTCATGGGCTTCGAATTTTGTCACCTTTGCCAAGGCCAGAACAAATCAGAGATTGTTTGGTGTTTGAGCAGCACTTGCTCAATGCCATGAAAACGTGGGAGCTCTTGACCAAACGCCCATCGATGCCTGTCTCGCCTTTGTGGTATCAGCGACCCACTTGGTACAAGGGGAATCGCTTCAGCGTGGTCGGTCATGAATGTGAGGTTCAATGGCCACCTTATTCTGAGCTCATGGATTTCGAGTTGGAATTGGCCTGTGTGATAGGTAAAAGTGGTCGTGATATTTCTGAAAGCCAGGCACTATCTCATATTTTTGGTTTTACCATCTTCAATGATTTTTCTGCAAGAGATACTCAAATGGATGAACGCCCATTGGGCATGGGCCCCATGAAGGGAAAGGATTTTGACACCGGTAATGTGCTCGGGCCTTGGATTGTCACCACCGACGAAATCGAAGATCCCCAAAATTTACAAATGCATGTAAGAATCAATGGCGAGCGTTGGGGTGGAGGTAACTCAAAAGACATGCATCATTCTTTCGCCAAAATACTGTCATTCATCTCTGTATCTGAAACTCTTCACCCCGGTGAGGTGATTGCATCTGGGACGGTTCCCACGGGTTGCGGATTGGAGTTGAATCGGTTTTTAAAACCCAACGACGTGGTCGAGCTTGAAATTGAAAAAATTGGAATACTTAGAAATAAAATCGTTCGTCCAAAGGGATGAATAAAAACGGCTACAAAACCCTACAATAAGGTGAACTAAGTTTGCTTGGTATCTAACCCATTGGCCCTCTAACTTCAATTCAGAAATCAATATGTTTAGACTCATCAATCTCAAGTGCTTTGCCTCAGTTGCTGTTTGGATCTTGTCGATTTTGATCCAGTGCACACCCGCAGTGGCTGAGTACCCAGACCGGCCCATTCGACTCATTGTCCCCTTTCCACCTGGCGCGGGAACCGATGCAACCGCACGACTCTTGGCGAACGCGCTTTCCACCCAAATCAAGCAATCGATTGTTGTCGAAAACAAAGCAGGTGGAGGAGGCTCGATTGGAGCCCAAGCCGTGGTGGATGCGCCAGCAGATGGATACACCCTTTTCTTTGCCACCACTGGCACTTTGGCTTTCAATCCTCATTTGTATTCCAAGCTCAAATACAACCCACTATCAGACTTCACGCCCATTGCTGGCGTCGCCTCTTTTCCCAATGTCTTGGTGGTCAGTCCCACGCTTCCGGTCAAGTCAGTGGCAGAGTTCATTGCTCTCGCAAAATCAAAACCAAGTCAATTGACCTATGGGTCTTCAGGCACTGGGAGTTCAAGTCACTTGGCTGTCATCCTCTTTGAGTCACTCACTGACTCAAGCTTTACCCATGTACCGTACAAGGGCACCACTCCAGCTCTCACAGATTTGCTGGGCGGGCGAATTGATTTCATGATTGACAACATCACCACCCACGCTGGCTTGGCCAAACAGGGCAAAGTCGTTGCACTAGGTTTATCAGGTACAAGTACGTCAAGCATGCTCCCTGGAGTATTGCCTTTGAGCAAACTCGGTGTTCCAAGCTACGATATGGTTTTATGGTACGCGATCATGGGGCCATTAGGACTGAGCGCCGATCACGTGAACTTTTTGAGTGATCAGCTGAAAACGATTGTTAACCAAACCAAGTTCAAAGCTGCACTTGAAGTCTTGGGCAACGACAGCATGTACATGTCACCCAAAGAATTGGATGGCTTCATTAAATTAGAACATCGCAAGTGGGGTGAGATTGTCAAACGTTCAGGCGTCAAGCCTGAATAGGTAGACCCCTATTCACTGAGCGTGAATTAGAACAAGTGCCATAGACTCTTTTGTTCTCTCAACTGATCACTGCTGTCGTCAAAAATGACACGGCCTTGCTTGACCACGATCGCTCTGTCCACATGGTCCAATGTGACTTGTACATTTTGTTCAACAATTAACAAGGTGGTCCCTCGCGCCTGACTCGATAAATTGATCGCCTCGAACATATCACGAACAATAATAGGAGCCAGTCCGGTGGTTGGTTCATCAAGCAACAACAACTTGGGTTTACCCATCATGGCCATCCCAAGGGCCAACATTTGTTGTTGCCCCCCACTCAAAGCGCCTGCTCGCTGATCTTGACGCTCTTTTAGAATAGGGAAGAGTTGGTAGACTTCGCTGACATGCGCAGGATCGTGCATGAGGCCAGCGATGCTCAAGTTTTGAGCAACACTCAATTCCTTAAAAACATTGTGCCCTTGGGGAACAAAACCAATACCTCTGCGAACATTTAACTCAACCCTAGAGGTATTTACAAGTTCGCCTTGCCAACGAACTGAACCACTAACAGCTTTGAGCTCGCCAACACAGCACTTGAGCAGTGATGTTTTGCCGGCTCCGTTGTGCCCAAAGATACCGACTCTTTCACCTTCTTTGATGGATAAATGGATATCGTGTAATATTTGAAGCTTGCCATAAGAGGCGTTCAGATGATCGATTTTCAGCATGATAGATCTTTATCTTTCATGAGACCGGGATTGTTTTTTGACCACC
>CAIMNS010000191.1 GCA_903842945.1 uncultured Burkholderiales bacterium | reverse complement strand
CTCATCCCCCAAGCACAAATAGCGGCCAGTGATGAAGGCGTCCAAATCAGCTTCACCTCCGTCTCGGCCAATGTGCTCTCGCGCTGGTTGTTGGAAGTTCGTGAAACAGCGCAAAGCACCATTGTGCAAGCCGATTTGACCCGCTCGCCCAATGCCTCCCAGGCGTCCAAAGAGAGCGCCTTGTGGCAAGGCCGCTTGACCGTGGGCCTGCCTCACTGAGCTAGGCCCCTCATTTTTTCTATCTCTACACCCTTGATGCCTCGAATCCTTCAAAGCCCCCTGCGCTTGGCATTGCTCGGGAGCTTGGTAGGCGCATTTTTGGCCGTGTTGACCTTGGCGCCTGCTTTTTGGCTCAGCCAAGCCGTCGGCTACTTGAGCCATCAACAAGTACTTTTGCAGCACCCCACTGGAACCCTTTGGAAGGGGTCGGCTCAACTCGCCTTGTCCTCGGGCAGCAACAGCCCCTTCGCCTTGGGACTGCCCACTCGACTTCATTGGCAAGTGAAACCCTGCTGTCTCTCTTTTGCAACACCAACACTTGAGCCCTTCACAAGCGCTACAACCAGTTATTTGACGCTGTTGCTGGAGTTGCAAGCCTCTTGCTGCCTAGAGAGACCTTTGCTGATCGCCATCAAGCCGCAGGGGTTTGGCCTGCTCATCACCCCGCAAAGGGGTCAAATTAAATTGCCAGCGCATTGGCTTGAGGGCTTGGGCGCGCCTTGGAACACCCTACAACCCAAGGGACTCTTGACGCTTGAAAACCAAGATTTCCAAGTGTTGTTGCAAAAAGACCGGGTCTCTCCAAAAGGGTCTTTGGAGCTCAAAATAGATCAGTTATCCTCTAGACTCTCAACGGTCAAACCCCTGGGCTCTTACAGCGTGCTTTTGAATTCACAAAGCCGTCCTCAAATTGAGTTAAGCTCGCAGGCCAACAGCCGTTTGATGCTGAAAGGCACGGGCCAATGGGAGACAGGCCGACTGCACTTTGAAGGCCTGGCTGAAACGTCTGCTTCGGACGAGGAGACCTTGTCGAATTTATTGAATGTTTTAGGGCAAAGAAATGGGCGTCAGGCCCGATTGAAAATTGACTGACAACGGGCCTGCTTGAAACAGGACTGGTACTTTTAAAAGTGACGACCTTCGTTACATCATGTTTGGATTTTTTATGATGATTGTTAAGTTTGCTGTCTCGATGCTTGGAAGTTGGGCACTGTGCGCTGTCGCTCAAAACCCTGGGCCCAGTGCCAATCCATCGACGGCAAGCGTGAGCATCACGGGTGCTGCCAGTCCAAGTGCGCCTGTACCCAATGCATCCGCACCTGCTGCCCTACAAGCCCCCTTGCCTGCGCAATACCCCTTGAGCTCCGTGCCTGCAAACGCCAAAAACAACGCCTCCACCGATCCTGCCTTGAACGCAGGTATCCAAAAATCCGCTCAAGGTTTGAGCCTGAATTTTGTGAACGCAGATATAGAAGCCGTGGCTCGAACACTGGGCAGCTTGATGGACAAAACCATCGTGGTCGACCCCAAGGTCAAGGGCACCATCAGTTTGAACACCGACAAGCCTTTGAGCAGCGCACAAGCTTGGAACCTATTTTTAGCGGCCTTGCGCTTGCAGTCTTTCAGTGTGGTCGAAGTCAACGGCCTGTTCAAAGTCTTGCCTGAAGCCGATGCCAAACTTCAAGGCGGTAGCGTCTCTTCAAACGCTCAAGCCACGGGCTCCGCCTTGCCTGCAGGCCTACCCGCCAACGTTGGACAAGTGCTCACCCAAGTCTTTCGCTTGCAACATGAAAACCCCAACAATTTGTTGGCTGTTTTGCGACCCCTCATCAGTCCCAACAACACCATCAACGTGAGCCCAGGCTCCAATGCGCTGATCATCACCGATTACACCGACAATTTATTGCGACTCGCAAAAATCATCACCTCCTTGGACGTCCCCAATGCAAGCGATGTCGAAGTGATTCCTTTAAAGCACGCCATTGCGCTTGACTTGGCCCCCTTGGTGAGCCGACTCATCGAGTCGGGCAGTGCGCTTGGTGCGCCCGGTACTGGCGCAACAGGACAAGTCGACAGTGCCTACAAAACCACCTTGATCGCAGAACCCAGAAGCAATGCCATCATCTTGCGTGCGGCCAACCCTACACGCTCCAACCAGGCCAAGGCCTTGATTGAAAAGCTAGACCGCCCCAACAGCGCGTCTGCCAGCGGTGACATCCATGTGGTGTACTTGAAAAATGCCGACGCCACCAAGTTGGCGTCCACCTTGCGTGCCGCCATCGCAAGCGAGCCCAAAAGCCCCTTGAGTGGCGCCAATGGTGTTGCCGTGGGGAACCCAGGCATGTCCAGCCCCATGCCTCCTTCAGCACCTGGTAGCCCCAATGCCACGGGTGCTCAAACGGGAGGTCAAATTCAAGCCGACATTTCCACCAACTCTCTCATCATCACGGCACCAGAGCCTCAGTTTCGGCAAATTCGCGCGGTGATCGATCAACTCGATGGCCGTCGCGCTCAGGTGATGGTGGAGTCCTTGATTGCCGAGGTCGATGCCAGCAAAACTTCACAATTCGGCATTCAGTGGCAAAACATCTTGGGCTCCAAAGGTGGCAATGTGGGCGTTCTCGGAACCAATTTTGGCTCAGGTGGCAACAACTTGCTCAATTTGGCTTTGTCGGCCAATGCCTCTGCCGCTGGGGCCACGGCACCAGGTGCGGGACTGAACATTGGCAGCTTTAAACAAGTCAATGGCGTTTATGTGTTGTCTGCCTTGGCCAATTTTTTACAACAAAATGGGGACAACAACATTTTGTCCACACCCACCTTGCTCACGCTTGACAATGAAGAGGCCAAAATTGTCGTCGGACAAAACGTGCCCTTCGTCACGGGTCAGTACACCTCCAACAACACCGTCAATGGTTCTGTCAACCCTTTCCAAACCATCGAAAGAAAGGATGTGGGACTGACCTTGAAAGTCAAACCCCAAATCAGTGAAACTGGGACGGTCAAACTGACCATTTACCAGGAAGTCTCTAGCGTTGACGCGACCTCTGTAGGTTCGGTCTCTGGCTTGATCACCAACAAGCGCTCGATCGAGTCCAATATTTTGGTGGAAGACGGCTCGGTGGTGGTCTTGGGCGGCTTGTTGTCCGACGAGTACGACGGCAACAAAGCGCAAGTGCCAGGCTTTGGTGACATTCCCTACATTGGTTCTCTCTTCAGAAACGAGACCCGCACGAGAAAGAAAACCAATTTGATGGTGTTCTTGCGTCCCGTGGTTTTAAGAGATGCCAATGCCACTGAAGTGTTCTCCAGTGGTCGCTATCAACAAATGATGGGTGCTCAAAACAATTCTCAAGTTGAACCCAACCCAGTGATGCCCATTGGCAACACCATTGTTTTGCCCCCTGCGCCTCTCAAACCCAGCAAGCCCTGAGACTCAAGCCCAGACCATGAAGACCTTGACCAACGCGCTTGAGTTGCACGGGTACACCGATTCATCACTTTTGCAATGAGTTATCCCCTACCCTACGCCTTTGCCAGAGCACACGACTTGCTCTTGGAAGAGCGCGCTGATGAGTTGTCTTTGTGGTTCAGCGCTGACCCCCATGCCATGCCATGGTCAGAGGTACAACGCCACATTGCACCACGACACATCGCCCACTGGTACCCCATGGAGCGTGATGCACTTCGTCAAAAGATCAGTGCCGTCTATTCACAGGGTGAGTCTTCTGCTGCGACCGTGGTCAATGAAGTGCAAAGCGATGTGGACCTCACGCGCATGATGCAAGAGCTCCCAGCGGTAGAAGACTTGTTGGAGTCGGCCGATGACGCACCGATCATTCGCTTGTTGAACGCCCTCTTGACTCAAGCGGCCAAGGAAGGTGCCAGCGACATCCACATCGAACCCTATGAGCGGCACTCTTGTGTGCGCTTTCGCATCGATGGTGGACTTCGTGAGGTGGTGCAAACACACCGCGCCTTGCACGCGGCCTTGATTTCTAGACTGAAGATCATGGCCGACTTGGATATCGCTGAAAAGCGCTTGCCCCAAGATGGTCGAATCTCTTTGCGCTTGGGACAAAAGGCGATTGACGTGCGCGTCTCCACCCTGCCTGGCGCCCATGGTGAGCGGGCCGTGTTGAGGCTTTTGGACAAAAGCGAAAGCCGCTTGAGTTTGAGCTCTGTTGGGATGACGGGACACAATTTGGCCCGCCTCTCCAACTTGATCCAACAGCCTCACGGCATCATTTTGGTCACGGGGCCGACAGGAAGCGGCAAAACCACCACCTTGTACGCCGCCTTACAACAACTCGATGCCAGCACCCGGAATATCTTGACCGTTGAAGACCCCATCGAGTACGAACTCGCTGGGGTGGGTCAAACCCAAGTCAACTCCAAAATCGATCTCACCTTTGCCAAAGCGCTCAGGGCGATCTTGCGACAAGACCCCGATGTCATCATGATTGGTGAGATCCGAGATTTTGAAACCGCGCAAATTGCCATTCAAGCCTCTCTCACCGGACACTTGGTCTTGGCCACCTTGCACACCAACGATGCACCAAGTGCTATCACACGTCTCATGGACATGGGTGTTGAGCCCTTTTTATTGAGCTCCTCATTGTTGGGCGTTTTGGCGCAACGCTTGGTCAGAAAGATTTGCACGCATTGTGCTGGCAGGGGCTGCGAACACTGTCACCAAACGGGCTATCAAGGACGCACCGGCATCTTTGAGTTGTTGAGCACCGACTTGGCCCTCAAGGAGCTCATCCACAACCAAGCCTCTGAGGCCGATATCCGGCAAAGCGCCATGAAAGGCGGGATGCAAATGATGCGTGAAGACGGTTTAAGACTGGTGCAAGAACAGCTCACCACGATGGAGGAACTCATTCGCGTCACCCGAGACTGAACCAGCGGACTTTGCCCTTTCTTCCCTTTCTTCCCTTTTATCCATTTCAACACTTCACCCTTCAAACACTCTACACCATGTCCGCCTTCACCTACCAAGCCATGGACCCGACGGGTCAAACCCAAAGCGGTGTGCTGGAAGGCGACTCTGAAAGAGCGGTGCGTCAAACGCTTCGAAAGCGCGGCATGATTCCCTTGGACGTGCGCTTGGTGGCCAAAGAGAGCAGCTCTCTGCTACAAAAGGAGCTTTGGCACACCCCTGTTTTTTCGAAGTCGGCCTTGACGCTTTGGACCCGTCAATTGTCGGAACTGATCAATGCCGGCTTGACGCTGGAGCGGGCCTTGAGTGCGCTCACCTCAGAAGCTGAAAACGAAAAGGCCCGCGACTTGGTGGCCAGCATTCGCTCTGAAGTCAATGCAGGCTCCACCTTTGCCAAAGCACTGCAAACCCACCCCAAAGAATTTTCTCCTATTTATTTGGCCTCCATCGCCTCTGGCGAGCAAAGCGGTGAGCTCGGTTTGATCTTGTCCAGACTCGCTCGGGACTTAGAAGCGGAGCATCAACTTCAAAGCAAAGTGCTTCAAGCCTTGTTGTACCCGGCCTTGGTGAGTTTGATTGCATTTTTCATCGTGATTTTTTTATTGTCTTATGTCGTGCCCCAGGTGGCCCACGTCTTTACCAACAGCCACAAAGCTTTGCCTCTTCTGACGGTTGTGATGTTGTCCCTCTCCAAGGGCCTGCAGACCTACGGTTGGATGCTGTTGCTGGGCTTGGTGGCGGGCATCTTCCTCTTCAAAGAGGCCATGAAACGCGAGTCCCTACGCTCTCGCTTTGATGCATGGACTTTGAAGTGGCCCATTTTGGGGACCTTGATCAGGGGCTACAACGCTGCTCGCTTTGCCAACACCTTGGCCACCTTGGTGTCTGCGGGTGTTCCGATCTTGAAGGCTTTACAGGCCTCTGCTCAGACCTTGTCCAACCAAGCGATGAAGGACGATATGCTGGAGGCGCTGGTCTCTGTGAGAGAAGGGGCGTCGCTTGGCTTGGCCTTGTCTCAAAAGGGTCGTTTACCGGGCCTCTTGCCGATGTTTGCCAGACTTGGAGAGCAAACGGGACAGCTCTCGCACATGCTTGAGAAAGCGGCCGAACAACTCTCCTCCGACGTTCAAAGACGCGCTTTGCAATTGGCCACCATTTTGGAGCCCTTGTTGATCGTGGCAATGGGCGGTATGGTCATGTTGATCGTGTTGTCGATCATGCTGCCCATCATCGAACTCAATCAATTGGTCAAATAGACCATGGGCCATAGGAGAGCACAGTCATGAGCATTTCTTTAGAGGGCCGATTGGTGGTGGCCATTTCCTCGCGTGCGCTTTTTGATTTTGAAGAAGAAAACAAAGTCTTTGAGCAAGCCAATGACAAGGCTTACATGCAGCTGCAGCTCGAACGCCTTGACATACCGGCCAAGCCCGGTGTTGCGTTTTCTTTGGTCAAAAAACTTTTGGCGTTCAACAAGCACGCCAAGCAAAGCACAGAAGTGGTGATCCTCTCGCGCAACGATCCAGTGAGTGGCATGCGGGTCTTTCGATCGGCTCAACACTATGGCCTGGCAATCGAACGCGGCAGCTTCACACGAGGACAACCCCCTTGGCGCTACTTGAAACCCTTGTCAGCCAATTTGTTTTTGTCCACCCACACCAGCGACGTGCGTGCGGCTCTTGCCGCCCAAGTCCCAGCCGCTCAAGTCTATCCCCACTCCGCCCATGCCTCAGATGCTCACCCCCACGAAGTGCGCATTGCGTTTGATGGGGATGCGGTTCTTTTCTCTGATGAAGCTGAGCGAGTGTTTCAAACACAAGGCCTCAACGCGTTTCAGCAGCACGAGCGGGAACTGGCCAGTCAACCCATGAGCGCGGGTCCCTTCAAGCCCTTGCTACAAGCGCTTCACCGTTTGCAATCTGCGGGCACGAGTGAGATGAAGATCAGGACCGCTTTGGTGACCGCTAGAAGTGCTCCAGCGCATGAGCGCGCAATTCGCACCCTGATGAATTGGAACATCGAGGTGGATGAGGCCATGTTCTTAGGAGGCATGGACAAGGGCGGGTTTTTGAGAGAGTTTGAACCTGACTTCTTTTTTGATGACCAAACCGGACACATTGAATCGGCCTCTAAGCATGTGCCCTCCGGGCACGTGGTGAGTGGTCTCAAGAACGACACTTGAACCACCTAAAAAAGGGATTTTTGCGACAGAGTGTGCTCGCTTTTAGCCACAGAGAGGACTGCTTTTGGCATCGGGATCTTAGGCGCAGGGGCACTGATCAAGGTGGGCATTCTCGCACCCGTTAGCAAGGCCTTGGCTTGGACGTGATTGGCACAAAGCCACTCTTCAAATTGATCAATAGCGAGCACCAGCGGTGTTCTTTTTTCTTCGCCTGGGGCATGCATTTTGTTCATCACGGGATGCGCATCGGCATTCAAGGTCAACATTGAAAATGTTTCGATGCCGGCCTCTCCTTGTGCTCGGGTCCAACTCTCCCAAAGGCAGGCGACACCAAAGGGCGCTCCACTTGCGATATTTATGCGATACCTCACGGCCTGGCCAGACGCATAGCAAGGTTCAAAAAAATCATCGATCAACACCACGGCGAACCGTCTTTCCCGATAAGCCGTTTTGAAGCTGGGTTTTTCTTCTACCGTTTCACATCTGGCGTTGTAGGTATGGCGGGCTATTTTTTTGTCCTTGGCCCAAGAAGGAATCAAACCAAAACGAGCAAGACTTATTTGATCTTCAATTTCTCCATGACGGGCCTTAAGAACTGGCGCCTCATACCCAGGAAACACCTCCAAGGGATAGCCCTTGGGCAGTTTTTTATTGAGCTTGGCCTCAAACCACTCTCTGTGTTGGGTTGAAGAAAAGTTGGTGCACATCCAGTCTCCTTTGTCTGCTTATGGATGACCCAAGG
>CAIMNS010000190.1 GCA_903842945.1 uncultured Burkholderiales bacterium | reverse complement strand
GTACATGGCACAGTCATCGGTTCTTTTTTGAGCAAATCCTCTGGCTGCCAAAGCGACGGCGACCGCACACAGCAAGGCACATAAAAGAGCAATCAGGTGCAAAAATTCGGAGGCGCGTTGAAGCGTCACACGCATCTCTGGTCGGCCTTCTTTCAAGGTTTCAAGGCGTACGCCTCTGAGCTTGCCGCTTGAAATTCTTGAAGCGACTTGGCTTTGAAAGCTTTCAATGCTCGAGGCGTCTCCGATGAGGGCCAGTCTCCAATTGATTCGGCTGGCCGGTTGAATGAGTTGGGTGTCCTCCAAGTCGGATGCGTTGATCATCACCCGAGGAGCGAAATTCATGAAGCCCGCACCTCGGTCGGGTTCGTTGTCAATGACACCTGTGATATGAAAGCTTTTATCGCCTAAAAAAATCGCGTCACCCACCTTCAAGCTCAAACTCTCCAGCACTTGAGCATCAACCCAGGCTTCATCACGTCCTGGATGGTGGCGCTCGGACGGTACTTTTAAGAGGACTTGGCCTTTCAAGGGGTAGTGAGTCGAGACGGCTTTCAAGGCGATCAGCCGAGTTGAGGCGCCTTTGTCTTGGGGTGCCCTTGCCATGGTGGGGAAGGTGATGGTTTGAGCGCTTTGAAGGGAAAGTTGTTCAGCGAGTGTGAAAAATTCAGGAGGTGTTTTTTGATCGCTCGCCACCACCACGTCCCCTCCTAAAAGCTTGGACGCATCTCGCGTCAAACCACGCTCTAAGCGATCGCCCAAAAAAGAGACCGAGGTCATGGCTGTCACGGCCAAAGTGACAGCCATGAACAAGAGTTTCAATTCTCCTGAGCGTGCGTCTCGAAGAAGAGATCGCCAAGCGATAAAGATGAGGTGCATGGTGCGCTAGGAGGATCTGTTGAAAAATTGAGCGTTGTCGACTAAGACGCTGTGGCACGTTTTATGTTGTGCCATGAGTTTAAACCCACTTTGCTGATTTGCATCTGCTCATGATGAGCTAGTCCTTTAAAAGGAGAGGCAAAAAAAAGGGTGCCAAAGATGGCACCCTCTCCATGAACGAGTGACGGGTCGTTCAGAACTTGAGCAAGAGGCCCAGTCCTAAGTTGGTGGTGTTGCCACCAATCGCACTGCTGGCAAAGGTTGCGCTGCCATTGGACTTGTTCAAGGCATACATCGCAAAGATACCGATGTTTTTGTCAAAGTTGTATTTCGCACCCAAACTCAGCAAGGTGCCCCCCTGACCCACGGTTGAACAAGCGCCACCTCCAAGAACCTCACAACTGCCGGCCGCACCGTTTGCAAAGTTGGCGGCCAAATTCCACGCTGCATTGACAGCGTAGTCGCCACTGAATTGGTAGGTGTTGGTTTTATAAGCAGAGAACTTGCCCGCTGCAGAAGCCTCCTCCGTGTATTTGAGGCTAGCAAAGTCCGCACCTAAGCTCAAAGCACCCTTGCTGTAACCGAAAGAGACGCGTTGACCCGTGTCTTTGGAGTTGGCGGTGCCCAGGTTGTAAATGCTGCTGCTAGCCAAAGCTGTCAAGCCCGTGCCGCTGAACGAATGGTAGTTGTTGTGCGCCTCTTGTTGGACAGATGCGTAGAACGTGCCATCGGTCCAGCGCAGTGCCGCTGCGGACAAGGAGGTGTCTTGCGTCGCTGTGCGGTTGGGGTCTTTGCGAACAGACAGGCCGACGTTGAAGTTGCTGTAAACCGGGCTCTCCCAACGAACTTGACTACCAATTCGTGTGTTGAAGGAGGTGGTGCCAGCGCCAGTCGCGCCTTTCCATCCCACACCAGAGAGCACGCCTGAAGTGGAGGTGAAATTGCTTGAGCTCACGCCCAGCATGCGAACACGGTCGCCGTACTCTTTGTAGATGGTGTCCATTTGGCCAAACTGAAAGGTGCCAATGCTTGTGTGACCGACGGACACAAAAGCGTCACGCATGTCACCGAAAAGACTTTGTTGACCGCCAGTTGCAATGGAGGAATCCAGGGTTTTATTGGGTGTAATGACGCCTTGGAAGTCATAGCCAATTTTGACATCGCCATAGGTCTTTGAGCCTTTGAAGCCAATGTAGGATTGGGACCAGTTGGTCTGATCCTTGCCAATCGCGCCGGTTGCGACGGAGACTGTGCCCGGGGCGACCAATCCTTTGGTCATCGAACTCAAGGGAGTGCCTGCGGGGGAAGTTCCACTGTAAGTGGTGCTGTTCAACTCAGGGTAGAGAGTTCCATAAACTTCTAAGTTTTCACCAACGACTTGAATGGCGAAGGCTTGTTGAGCCAGGCCAGCGAGAGAGAGCGTCGCAAGTGCAACTGCGCTACGTGAGAATTTCATCAGGAACTCCAAAAGATTTGATTTTTAAATGTTGTGGATTTCAAATAGAAATTCATCTCCATTTGAAATCCACAGTCTCTTATTAAGCAAAATTAAGACAAAGATCAGAATTCGTGTTTTCCCGAAAAGCTTTTGTTAAGTTGTGTAAAGACAACGAATGCTTCGGGGTGAAGACCAACCAGGGCAGTAGGCCTAGAGTATGGCGGGTTTTAAAGAGGGCGTTGACCGAGCTTGAGGGTTGCCCTGATTGACCCCAAAAATCAAAGAAACTATGATCAAAAGGGCGGTTCCTTAAAGTGGGAGATTTTCTTTTCCCTTCTTTTTTGCGCCGACTTTGATGTTCATCCTTTTAAAGACCCCATGCCCCACGACAAAGACACCAGCCACTGGCATGAGCCAGCGGGCAACAAAAAAGCCGGTTTTGGCGAATTTAAAAAGCAACCCACTCCTTATGACGCCTTCATGCAAGAGGAGGGCATCCCTGTGTTCAGGGGTGTGGG
>CAIMNS010000189.1 GCA_903842945.1 uncultured Burkholderiales bacterium | reverse complement strand
TTGAGGGTATAGGCCACGCCATTGGCCTCTAAGATGGCTCTTAAACTTTCAAAGTGCGCCAAAGACGTGGGCCCCAGATGGTCAATGAGTCTTGGGGCTGCATTCACCAAGTCTTGCAGATCTGGGTTCTTGGTATCTAAAATTCTCAGTGGATTGGTCAATAAGCGCCTCTTGGCCTCCTCATCAAGGAGGTGGGACTGGCTTTGCAAATAAACAATCAAGGCTTGTCGGTGCTTGGCACGCTCAGCGGGCTGACCCAGGCTGTTGAGTTCCAAGCGAACATCTTTGAGGCCCAATTGTTGCCACAAGCTGTTGGCCATCAGAATCAACTCGGCGTCCAACTCAGGGCCTGCAAAGCCTAGGGCCTCGGCACCGATTTGATGAAACTGCCGGTAGCGACCGCGTTGAGGCCTCTCGTGCCTGAACATGGGGCCCATGTAATAAAGTCGTCTGGGCGCATCGTAGAGCAAATTGTTTTCCACCACGCTTCGCACCACGCCCGCTGTCGCCTCAGGGCGCAAGGTGAGTTGCTCACCATTCAAGCGGTCTTCAAAGGAGTACATCTCCTTTTCAACGATATCGGTGACCTCACCCAGGCCCCGAACAAAGAGGGCCGTGGGCTCAACGATGGGTGTACGGATGTTGGCGTAGGCGTAAGACTGCATGAGAACTCGAACCTTGGCCTCAAGCCACTCCCAAAGATAGGACTCGTGGGGTAGCACATCGTTCATGCCTTTAACGGCGGTCATTTTCTCGGTCATAGGGCAATCGGTGGAAAATAAAGTCTGCAAAGGGTCTGAGACCCTCTGAAAAAAAGAGGGCGCTGGCCTGCACTGCAACAGGCCCTTGAAGTCTCAAAGCCAATCCTTGAGGCTCAGGCCATGGCGGTTCACCATGGGGCCGTGTTGGGATCAACTACCGGTATTTTAAGCGATAGTGAGAGCCAAAAGCAGCAAAAAGATCGGCCACACCAGCCGACTTAGGCGTGACTGTACTTTTGATGAATGTAGGTCTCAACGAGTTGATGAAACTCTTTGGCAATGTTGTCGCCTCTTAAGGTGAGCGCCTTTTCTCCATCGATAAAGACCGGAGCCGCGGGCACTTCGCCGGTGCCTGGAAGGCTGATGCCAATGTCGGCATGCTTGCTCTCTCCTGGGCCGTTCACAATGCACCCCATCACCGCCACCTTTAAATTCTCCACCCCAGGGTACTGCACGCGCCACAGGGGCATTTGCGTTCTCAAGAAGTCATCGATCTCTTTGGCCAACTCTTGAAAGGTGGTGCTGGTGGTTCGACCACATCCTGGGCAAGCGGTGACGCTCGGCACGAACTTTCTCATCCCCAAGGACTGCAAAATCTCAGCAGCGATCACCACCTCCTGGGTCCTGGACTCACCCGGTTGAGGGGTCAAAGACACACGGATGGTGTCCCCAATGCCCTCTTGCAAGAGGAGTGACAAGGCAACACTTGAGGCCACGGTCCCTTTGGTACCCATGCCCGCCTCTGTCAGTCCCAGGTGCAAGGGGTGTTCAGTTCGAAGCGCGAGTTGACGGTAAACCGCCACCAAGTCTTGCACACCCGAGACCTTGCAACTGAGTAAAATTTGCTCGGCCGACAGGCCCAACTCCACCGCCCTTTTGGCCGACTGCGTGGCCGACTGAATCAAAGCTTCGTACATGACTTGTCTGGCCTCAAAAGGCTTGGGTCTCTTGGCGTTGATGTCCATGAGGCTGGCCAAAAGTTCTTGGTCCAAGCTGCCCCAATTCACACCGATTCTCAAGGCCTTGTTGTACTTGATCGCCACTTCAACCATTTGAGCAAACTGCTTGTCGTGCTTATCGCCCTTGCCCACATTGCCAGGGTTGATGCGGTACTTGGACAAGGTCTCAGCACAAGCGGGGTAGTCACTCAACAAGCGGTGTCCGTTGTAATGGAAGTCCCCAATCAAGGGCACATCAATGCCCATGCGGTCCAACTGCTCGCGAATGTGGGGCACGGCTTGCGCGGCCTCAGGGGTATTGACCGTGATGCGTACAAGCTCGGAGCCCGCAATGGCCAACTCTTTGACTTGAATGGCCGTTCCAATCACATCGACCGTATCGGTGTTGGTCATCGACTGGATGCGAACAGGTGCATCCGCACCCACCGTGACCACCTTGGAGCCCCATGCGATTCGTGCGGTTTTTGTTCTGCGCTTGGCGGGTTCAGACAAAGCAATGGACTCGGTTTCGTGCGTCATGTTGTATCAAATCAAAGAAGGTGGGTGTCTGTGTGCAAAAAAATCATGCGAGCTCTTTTTTACACAAGAGTGTAGATGATTTGCAGCTGATTTGTTGCAAGGGGTTTTTCCTAGGCAGACGTCTTTCTGCGGCTGAACTGGGTCTAAGAAAAATCTGGTGAAATCGGTATGACCTTGCCTTGGGCTCGACGCTCGCTGATGGAGGTTCTGTCTTGGATGTCCCCGGCCAACTGCCCGCAAGCTGCATCAATGTCCTCACCCCGCGTCTTTCTAACGGTGCAGACCAATCCAGCATCCAGCAAGGTATCGCTAAAACGTTTGATCTGCGCTAGGCTTGATCGTTTTAGACCGGACTCTTTAAAAGGATTGAAGGGGATTAAATTGATTTTGCAGGGATAGTTGGCACCCTTTGACGGCCTGAGCAAATCGATCAAGGCATTGACATGCACCTCTTGATCGTTCACGCCATCGAGCAAACAGTACTCCAAGGTCACAAAGTCTCTAGGGGCATACCTTAAATACCCCTTGCAGGCCTCCAAGACTTGAGCGATCGGGTACTTTCTGTTCAAGGGCACCAATTCATCCCTGAGCGCGTCGTTTGGCGCATGCAAAGACAAGGCCAAAGCCACGGGCGCATCCAAGCCCAACCTCTCGATCATCGGGACCACGCCAGAGGTCGACACCGTGGTGCGTCTTCTTGACAAGCCATACGCATGGTCATCGAGCATGATCTTCAAGGCCGGCACCAAGTTGCTGTAATTTTGCAAAGGCTCGCCCATGCCCATCATCACCACATTGGTGATCACGCGGTGGTCTTGAGCGCCGGGGGCTTTTTGTTGTCTGAGCCTGTGCTCTGCAAACCACAATTGGGAGATGATCTCAGCGGTCGTTAAATTGCGGCTAAAGCCCTGGTAGCCCGTTGAGCAAAAGGTGCAGCCCACGGCACATCCCGCCTGAGAGGAGATGCAAAGGGTCGCTCGATCGCTCTCAGGGATGTAGACCGTTTCGATCGCGTTGCCCTGCCCAACATCAAAGAGCCACTTGATCACACCGTCTTTGCTGGTGTGCTCCGAGATCAAGGGCATGGCCTGAACATAGGCTGCCGTGCTTAACTTTTCTCTCAGTGACTTGGCCAAGTCACTCATTTGCTCGAAGTCTTGCAGGCCCCTTTGATGAATCCAGCGAAAGAGTTGCGTTGCACGAAAAGGCTTCTCCCCAAGTCCTTGGGCAAACTCAATCATGGCCTCGCGATCAAAATCCAACAACTGTTGCACTGAAATGACTTTCAAAAAAAAGCGTCTTGGTCCATGAGCGCTTGGACCCCAAGCTCAACCAACACCAAAAGGGTTGACCCAAAAATGCACAATGCCCGAACTGGCACACCTTGGTGACCCGTTCAGGCAAAGCACACGTCAACTGAAGCGAACCGAGGCTTGAAAGCCTAGAGCCTCACATCGATCAACAACTCAGTGTCCGAAGACGTTCATGCCTGCAAAAAAGAAAGCGATCTCTTCTTTGGCTGTCTCCACGCCATCCGAACCATGAACCGCGTTGGCATCGATGCTGTCAGCGAAATCCGCACGGATGGTCCCTGGAGCGGCCTTCTTGGGGTCGGTTGCACCCATCAGATCACGGTGCTTGGCAATCGCGCCCTCACCTTGCAAGCACTGAATCATCACGGGGCCTGAAATCATGAAGTCGACCAAGTCTTTGAAGAAAGGGCGCTCTTTGTGGACGGCATAAAACGCCTCTGCCTCACCCCTGGACAAATGCGCCATGCGAGCTGCGATGACCTTCAAACCAGCCGCTTCAAAGCGAGCGTAAATTTGGCCAATGACGTTTTTCGCAACTGCATCGGGCTTGATGATGGAGAGGGTTCTTTCGATAGACATGTGAGGTTTCCTAAATCGGTTGTATAAATTCGCCCCGTTGATGGCCTTGACAGCACCCAAATGGCCTCAAGCTCGGGATAACCCGCTATTTTAGCTCAAAGCAAGGGGGTTTGAACCCGAGGGTCAACAAGCGGTTTAAAAATGCAACATCTGCTTTAAAAAAGAGGCCTTGTTTTGCTTGGTCAAAGCCCCATGGCGCTACCTGCGACCTTTTTTGGGCCCCGAGGATGCAAATCGGCCTGCCCCAAAAGGCCCCTTTTCTTTTCTTTGTTTGTTCAAGCTGTCCACACCTATGTAGCCTACCGAGGTTTTCAAGGGATCGGGTTGAGCGTCAACGTTGGGCTTGGCGCCTCTTGCTCTGGTCTTGGACAGCCCCCATGCCGAGCCCTCAGGGGTGTGGCGATCGGGGGTGGGCGCTTTGGGGTAAGAGGCTCTTGGGCCAGCGCCCTTTTGTCCAGGTCTTGCACGGTTGACTTTGGGTCCACGGGTCGCTTGGGTGGAACGGTCTGAGCCCAGGCCCTGGTTCTCGTTCATGCCACAGGCTTGGATCAACGCCCTGATGTCGGACTCATCCAACTCCATGAATGCACCGCGCTTGAGGCCTCTAGGTAAAACCATCTGGCCATATCGAATGCGAATCAAACGCGACACCGCGTGACCCACAGCCTCAACCATTCTTCTGACCTCACGGTTTCGTCCCTCGCTGATGGTCACACGGTACCAACAGTTGGACCCCTCGCCACCACCGTCCTCAAGTGAGCCAAACTTGGCCGGTCCATCGTCCAGTTGAACACCATCCAGCAATTGCTGCTTTTCTTCTCTGGACAAGGCCCCTAAAACACGAACCGCATACTCTCGCTCTAGGCCAAACCTGGGGTGCATCAACTGGTTGGCCAGCTGTCCATTGCTGGTAAAGAGCAGCAAGCCTTCTGTGTTCAGGTCGAGCCGCCCAACAGACTGCCACTTGCCGTGCTGCAAGCGAGGTAACTTTCTAAAAACAGTAGGCCTGTTTTGTGGGTCATCATGGGTGACCACCTCTCCAGCGGGCTTGTGGTAGGCAATGACCCGTGTAGGAGGCGGGGACACACGCACATGAATGGCACGCCCATTGACTTTGACCTGGTCCCCAAATTGAATGCGCTGACCAATGTGTGCGGGGACATTGTTGACCGAAATTCTGCCCTCTAAAATCAACTGCTCCATCTCGAGCCTTGAGCCCAGTCCCGCTTGGGCCAAGACTTTGTGCAACTTGGGAGATTCGGGTTGAGGCAAAAGAACTCGCTTGCTGAGCACCAAGTCCTCTTGCTCGATGTGTTCATCAAACTCGCCAGACACCACATCAGAAAACGATATGGGCGTGGGGCTCACAGCGGCCCCTTCAAGAGGACCCTTGGGTAGCCCGGTTGGGTCGCGATCCTCCTGCCTCAAAGGTGGCTCCAAGCTGACAGGATGTTCTGCAAGCTCAGGTGCAGGACCCCTCGGCAAGGCCTGGGACGCTTGCTCGTTCGAATCTTCTGGGTGTTGAGGTGCTTGCATCAAAATACTCTGTAGTTGTAGGGCGTCAAGGCGTTCTCCAAGAGGACTTTTGGCCCCAAAGAGACGTCGGTGGTTGGGCCACTCAATGTGGGGCTTGATCGGTCTTTTGATCCAGCGCTTGATTCTGCGAAACTGAGTCGATCTGTTCATCGACCATGGGCAAAGCATGGGGGGCGGCTTCTACACCACCTGGAGCACCATCATGGCTCGCCTCTGGGTCCAAGGACGCATCGTCAGGAGGTTCGTGCATGGCATCAAATTGCGCCAAAGCGGCTTGAGCTTGGAGACTCAAGTCCTCGGACTTCAACTCCTCTATGGATTGCAGGCCCAAGTCATCTAAAAAATGTTTGGTGGTTGCAAAGAGCGAGGGACGACCCACCGTCTCTTTGTGGCCAATGACCTCCACCCACCCTCGCTCCTCGAGCTGCTTGATCACCAAGGAGTTGATGGTGACACCTCGAATGTCCTCCATCTCCGCGCGAGTCACCGGTTGACGGTGTGCAATGATGGCCAAGGTTTCTAGCACTGCGCGACTGTATTTAGGGGGCTTTTCGGGGTGCAATCGATCCAAATAAAAACGCATGGAGGCGCGGCTTTGAAAACGCCACCCGCTTGCGACCTCCACCAACTCAACGCCCTTGTCGCTCCAATCGTCTTGGATGTGCGCTAAAAGCGTCTTCAGGGTGTCGACCCCTACTTCTTGCGCAAACAAGATCACCATGTCCTTGACGGTCATGGGTTGCATGGCGCAAATCAAAGCGGTTTCAAGGACCCTTTTGGCATCCAAGGTGTTCATCGCATGCTCCGAAAAGAAAAATAGACGGTGTGTCTAAAATAAGAAAAGGGTATCGCCCATTCTGTGGGCGCTTGAGTCTTTAAAAAAAGCTCCAACGTCAATACCTGATGACCACCCATGCTTAGGGTGCACAGCTGAGTTGAAACTGAGCTGCCCTTAGGCGGGTAGGGGAAGACTTTGCAAATTGTAACTGAGTCCCAGGCTTTGCGCGACCTCGGACAGGTCTTTGGGTAGATCGCAAAAGAAAACTTTTTTCTCGCCCCCAAAGGGGTGCTCAAAACTCAAGCGAAAGGCGTGCAAGGCCTGTCTTTTAAGACCCCCTTCTCCCGTTCCTTTGGCTCCGTAGAGGGTGTCTGCAAAAATCGGATGATGCTGGGCCGCCAAATGCACACGAATTTGGTGAGTTCGACCGGTGTGCAACTGGCAATGAATCAAACTGAATTGGCCCACGCTGGACACACATACGCATGAGGTGTGTGCAACTTTACCTGCTTGGTGCGCCAAATCCACCGCTGCCATTTTCAATCGATTGCGACTGTCTCGACCAATGGCGTGATGGATTTCCATTCTCTGCCCCTCTTGCCAAGCCCCGTGGGCGATGCAGGCGTACTCTCGCTTCATACCGCGGCGAATGATCAAGGCAATCAAACGGTCCATGCACTCTCTGGTTTTGGCCACGACCATCAAGCCGCTGGTGTCTTTGTCCAAGCGGTGAACAATCCCCGCTCTGGGCACAAATTTGGCCCCCTCATCCAGCGCCAACAGACCATTCAAAAGCGTACCGCTCCAATGCCCGGCGGCTGGGTGGACCACCAAACCTGCAGGCTTGTTGATCACCCGCAGATGCTCATCTTCATACACCACCTCCAAGTCCATCTTTTGCGCAACAAAGGCCTGTGTTTGTTCGGTCTCACGGATGCGCACTTGAAAGCGCATCCCCGCCTTGACCTTGCCAGAGGCTTTCAAAGGCTTGGACGCCGAAGCAAAAGAGGATTGGACCCTGGCTGGCAACTCCAAGACCAGGCCCTCTTGCATCATTTGCTGCACAAAACTTCTTGAGAACTCAGGCAAGCACTCACTCAACGCCAGATCCAGTCTTTTGCCATGCGCGTCCATGGAGATCTCAATTTCACGCTCCTCTTGGATCACCTCCTCAGGATTTTGGGCTGTGAAATCTAAAAAATCTTCTCCCTCAGAGTCAATAAGTGCTGTCTTGGTGTCCGTCATGGCCGATAATACGCAGGTTCGTTGGAAAAAAGAAAAGGGTGTGTGCAGTGCGAGGTCTTAACTCATTATCTTGGCTTTTGTCGGTCTTGCTGCCTAGCGTGCTCGCTTTGGCGCTGTCTTCTTGTGCGTCCAGCAACTACGATGAAACGGCCGATTGGAAACCAGAAAAGCTTTATGCAGAGGCCAAGGAGCAACTCAACGGCAAACTTTATGAAAAAGCCATCTCCTTGTACGAAAAACTAGAAGGCCGTGCCGCAGGCTCCATCTTATCTCAACAAGCTCAAATTGAAAAAGCTTATGCACAGTACAAGAGCGGTGACCCCATCATGGCGGTCTCCACCTTGGACCGCTTCATCAAAGTCAACCCCGCATCACCAGCCCTCGACTATGCGTATTATCTCAAAGGGGTGGCCAACTTCAACGACGACTTGGGATTTCTCTCAAGTTTCACCAACCAAGACTTGTCCGAGCGCGACCAAAAAGCAGCCAAAGAGAGTTTTGATGCCTTTCGCGAATTGTTGATCCGCTTTCCCAACTCCAAGTACGCAGAAGATGCGCGTTTACGAATGCTCTACGAAGTCAATGTGCTTGCGCAGTCTGAGGTGAATGTGGCGCGTTACTATTTCAAAAAAGGCGCCTACATCGCCGCCATCAACCGAGCTCAAGCGGCCATCAACGAGTACCGCGGCGTGCCTGCCATCCATGAAGCTTTGCTCATCATCCGTGACGCCTACGGACATTTGGGCTTGAGCCAACTCAAAGAAGACACGCAACGCATCATCGCTTCAAGCTTTCCGCAAGCGGCAGACAAACAACTTGACGCCTTCATCAAGCCTAGGGGCTGGTGGCAGATTTGGTAAGACGTTTTAGACCTTCAAGCAAGGCTAGCTCATCGGACACGCGGGCCATGGGCGGCAAAGCGGCCATGAGGCGCTTGCCGTAACCGGTGGTGGACAAACGGGTGTCGCACACCACCAAGACGCCCTTATCGCTTTCACGCCGAATCAATCGGCCAGCACCCTGCTTGAGAGAGACGCCTGCTTCAGCCAAAAAGTAACTGTTAAAAGCGCTCTTGCCTTCGCTCTCCAATCGCTTGCTGCGGGCTTGGACCATCGGGTCGTTCGGCGGGGGGAAGGGCAACTTGTCAATGATCACCGCTTGCAGGGCGTCCCCTGGCACATCAAACCCCTCCCAAAAGGAGGCCGAGGCCACCAACACAAAGCCTCCCTCAGCGTGAGCGGACGGGCCTCGAAAGCGCTGCATGAGCTCCACTTTAGAGCTTTCCCCTTGGGCCAGCACCTCGATTTCAGGGCGATCCTTTAACAAGTCTTTGAGGCGTTGCGAAATGTCTTTCAAGGCCCTGAGGGTGGTGGTCAAGATCAGGGTTTTGCCGCCCAAGATACCAACCACCTTGGCTGCAAGTTCGCTCACTTGCTCGCTGTGTTGGGGGTCGGAGGGCAGGACCATGTTTTTGGGCACCAACAAGGCGGCTTGTTTAGCGTAATTGAAGGGGCTTTTGACTTGAAGCACACGAGCGTGGGTGAGGCCGCAAGGTTGGGTGAACCAGGCCAAACTTGGATCTGCGCCCAAGGTGGCTGAGGTAAAAATCCACGCCTTGGGGCTGTCTTGCACTGCAGACGCAGCGGGGCTCTCCAGCTCTTTGAGCCTTTGGCCCTCTTGCCCCTGAGGATCCAAGACTTGCTCATTGAGCGCGAACGGCGTGGACGTGGAGCTTGCCAGTGTTTCATGGGGCTGCACCTTCGGCCCCAGGGTTTTAGCAATATCCAAGGGCGCTTGAATCAATCGGACCGAACCGGCGACATCAGCAAAACGCACAGATCCGGGCTCCAAGGGAGACTCAAAGAGTGCCATGCGACTTTGCATGTCTTGCACCCTTTGCCAATAGCGCTCCCAATCGGGTGCGGTTGGCACCAGCACCTCGACAGCGTCCTGCAGCTCTTGCAGGAGTTGCCCCATCTCGCGCATGGTGTCTTGCCACAGCTGCTCATCCAAGCCCAGTGGAGCTGCGCCGATCCAACTGAGCTTTTGACTGCGCTCGTTCTTGGCGAAGAGCCCCCTGAGTGTTTTGCTCATGATCTCCAAGCGAGCGGCCAAGGCCTGCCATGGACCCATGCCTTTGGCCGAGGCGGCCCCCAAGGCCAACAAGTCACGCGCCAGATCGATCAGTTGAGAGGAGCTCAACTGCTCACCCAGAAAGTTCACGCCAGTTTCGTTCAATTGATGCGCTTCGTCAAAGATCACCACTTTGGTGTTGGGCAAGAGCTCTGCCATGCCACTTTCTTTCATGGACAAGTCCGCAAAGAACAAATGGTGATTGATCACCACCACATCGGCCGCCATCGCTTCTCGCCGGGCCAAGGCCACATGACAAGACTTGAACTGTGGACAATCACTGCCCAAGCAATTTTCTTTGGTCGACGTGATCATGGGGATCAAGGCCGATCTCTCATCGAGCCCCTCCAATTCGCTCAAGTCCCCTGTCACGGTGAGCTTGGCCCACTTCTCCACTTTGCTCAGCAAGTGAACCACATAGCGGTCTGGAAACAAGCCCTCCTCCTTGGCCAGACCCATGCGGTACAAGCACAGATAATTGGCACGACCTTTCAACAGCGCCCTTTTGGTGGGCAGGCTCAGGGCTTGAATGAGTGCGGGCAAATCCCTTGAGAACAATTGGTCTTGCAAGGTCTTGGTGGCCGTAGAGATCACCACCCGCTCGCCACTCAAAAGCGCCGGCACCAAATAGGCAAAGGTCTTGCCAACACCTGTGCCCGCTTCAACCACCAAAGCGCCACCACTGAGCAAGGTGTCGGCCACGGCCATGGCCATGGCGGTTTGCCCCTCTCGAGGCGAGAAGTGGGTGTCTACTTTGGCAAGGGGTCCTTGGGGAGCAAACACCCCAAGGACAGCTTGGTGCAAGGCACTTGCTGCGTCGCCCATCAATGAACGCCCCCAACCCATGGCCTCACGCCAGGCCACATGACCAGCGCATTGAAAGAAATAAGTGCCATGAGGAGGTTCAAATTAAAGGGGCCAAGAAAACATGAAGTGTGTCCGCGTCTGGGGACGTGGACATCGGCCAGGCCAGCATAGCCCCAAGCGTCCAAAGGCTTGCCTGCATTATAGGAACACTTTGTGCACCCGTTCAAGAAACAAGGGCCATGGATCAGGTTCAAGGGACAGGCTTGTTGGGAGCTTGAAGACTTTCTGGCTTCGCCAAGGGTGCTGGGTGAAGTGTCTTGGTCTCAAGCCTTTTGCGCAACTCTTCGCGATGCTCCTTGGCCGCTTGGATCTTTTGCTCATAAACATCTTGAGCGCTTTTGGCGCTTGCTTGGCGATCTTTGGCTTTTTGTTCAGCTGAGAGGGGCTCCAAGGCTTGCGCTGGGGTGTTCAGTTGGCGAGCATGCTCGGCCAAGCGCTCGTCATGGGCGCTTTGTCGTTCCTCAAAGGCTTGTTCTGCTGCGCGGGTGCGAACTTGGATGCGCTCAAGCTCTTCAGGACTTTGACGCTTGGCGAGGTCACTTAACTTTTGCTCACTTCGAAGTCTCTTTTGTTGCTCGGCGAGTTGGGCCTCTTGTTTTTTGACAACCCCCATCAAGGCATTTCTTTCATCCACCGCCTCTCTTTTACACCCCGTCACCGCAAACTTTTTAAGACAAACAGCATTTTGTTGCTCAAAATTTTGCTCGATCAGAAGCTTTTGTGCTCTGAGCGCTTGGAGCTGAAGATCGATGTGTGCAGCTACATCAAGGGCCTCAAGGGCCTCATGGGTGAGTGCACCCCTCTCTCTTGAAGGGGCGTCAACACGCGTCGCACCATCTGCCGTGAGCAGGGTTTGAGCGAGAAGGCCCCCGACCCAAAGCCCCAACACAACAACACCCCACCGAAGAAAAAGCATCGATCGACTCCAAATGGGCATGCAAC
>CAIMNS010000188.1 GCA_903842945.1 uncultured Burkholderiales bacterium | reverse complement strand
TGGGCATCGGTTTGTTCAGTCTCCAAGCCCATGCACAAGCAGTGTTTCGCATTTCAGCCATTCCGGATGAGTCGCCCACTGAGCTGCAGCGAAAATTCATTCCTCTAGGGGCCTACCTCTCCACTGAGACAGGCATGAAGGTCGAGTTCATACCGGTGACCGACTACGCCGCGGTCGTTGAAGCCTTGACCAACAAGAAAATTGACATGGCTTGGTTGGGTGGTTTTACCTACATTCAAGCAAAGATTCGCAGCAACGGTGCCGTCAAGCCCATCATCCAACGCATCGAGGACGAAAAGTTCACCAGTCAATTTGTGGTCCCCGAAGACAGCACCGCCAAAGTGCTCGGTGATTTAAAGGGCAAGACCTTTGCCTTTGGCTCACCTTCATCGACCTCTGGGCACTTGATGCCTCGCTTTTATTTGATGAAGGCGGGCATCAATCCAGATCAAGACTTCAAAAGCATTGCCTTCTCGGGTGCCCACGATGCGACCCTAGCGTTTGTGGCCAGCGGTAAAGCACAAGCGGGTGCTTTGAATACATCGGTTTGGGACAAACTCTCTGAGGCTAAAAATCCCAATGCCATGAAAGTCAAGGTTTTGTTCACCACCCCAACTTTTCATGATTACAACTGGACCATTCGGGGTGGTTTGGATGCAGCGCTGACCCAAAAGATCAGTGATGCTTTCTTGAAGTTGAACATCAACAATCCGGTGCAAAAAGAGTTGATGGATTTACAGCGCACGACGCAGTACACCACCACCAAGTCATCGAACTACGATGAGATCGAAAAGGCTGCATTGAGTGCTGGTTTGATCAAGTGAGCAACTTGGCGTTTTCACTGGACAAGGTGAGCTTTAGCCACGTTTTGGAGCAAGAGGGGCTTAAAAATATCAATGTCCGTGCAGCGCCAGGTGAATCTATCGCGATCATTGGGTCGTCTGGTTCTGGCAAGACCACCTTGCTCCATTTGATCGCTACCTCCTTGCGTCCAAGCTCTGGAGAACTCAAGGTCATGAACTGCGATCCTTGGCGCATCTCCAAGTCCCAACTGCAAACCCTGCGTTCACGAATTGGCTTCGTTTACCAAGCCGTTTCCATCCCACCTCGGCAAAGGGTCATCACTGCTGTGTTGTCGGGCCGTTTGGGTCAGTGGTCTTTTTGGAAATCCTTGTTGTCCTTGATCTATCCCGTGGACATCAAGGGGCCACAAAGGTGTTTACAAGAACTTGAACTTGCTGATCGACTCTTTGACCGCTGTGAGCATCTCTCAGGTGGGCAGTTGCAAAGAGTGGGCGTTGCCCGTGTCCTTTATCAAAGGCCGGATTTGCTCTTGGCCGATGAGCCGGTCTCCGCCATGGATCCAGTGTTGTCTGATTTAACCATTCGCTCACTGATCGAGCAAGCTCGCTTGACGGGCGCTTGTGTGGTGGCCAGTTTGCATGCTGTGGATGTCGCTTTGCGTTGGTTTCCAAGAATCCTTGGTCTTAAAAATGGAGAGGTCTTCTTTGATTTGCCTGCGGCTCAGGTGAGCGAGGCTTTGTTGAGAGAGCTGTACGTCTCAGAGTTGGGCTCCTTGCCCCAACAACATCAGCCCCTATCTGGTTGATGGATACCCGTTTTCAACACCGAGATCCTGCTGCCAAGGGTCGTGTCTTAACGGCATGCCTTCTTTTAGCCATTCTTTGGCCGTCCTTTGATGTGGCTCAATTCAATGTGGCTCTAGCGATGACGCCAGGTAATTTTGATGTGTTCACGAACTTTCTCAGCCAGTTTTTTCCACCCAGCGTTCAGCCAGATTTTTTAAAAATGGTGTTCAAAGCAACTTTGGAAACCCTGGCCATGGCAACGGCTGGTATTGCCTTGGCGATGGCGATTGCCATGCCCTTGTCATTGATCATCACCCACAGCTTATCCATTTCACGCTTAGGGCCTGCCTCTGGTCACAGAGCAGCACAACTTGCACGTTATCTTGCTCGCATGGTGATTTTGCTCATGCGTGGGATACCCGAAATCGTATGGGCTTTGTTGCTGGTTCGAGTTTTTGGCTTGGGTCCAATGTCCGGCGTCTTGGCCATCGCAGTGACGTATGGCGGGATGCTTGCCAAAGTTTACTCAGAAATTTTAGAGACCGAAAACACACGAGCTGCCCGAGCCTTGCTGATGCTAGGCAGTGGACGAACAGCGGCCTTCCTCTACGGACTCCTACCTGGCGCCTCTCAGGAGTTGGCCTCTTACACGGTGTACCGTTGGGAGTGTGCAGTCAGAGCCTCGGTGGTGATGGGCTTTGTTGGTGCGGGTGGCTTGGGTCAACTGATGGATCAGTCCATGAAGATGCTCAATGGTGGGGAGGTTTCAGCCATCTTGTTGGTTTTTCTGGCGCTCGTTTTTCTGGCCGACTCCATCAGTCTTGTCATTCGAAGGCAATTGGCATGACAAAAGCTGTGTCGCGTGACTTTTGCTTGAAGTGCATCTTGACGTTGCTCATGATCTTGTCTTTGGTGGTGGCAAGCTTTTTTGTTTTATCCTTCAACCCCTTGGCCTTGTTCACCCTGGAAGCCCTGAGTGACATGGCTTTGTACCTTGGACGTTTTTTTCCACCCGATCTCTCTGCGGAGTTTTTGTTAAAAGTGAGCACGGGTGTGGTGCAGACTTTTGCCATCTCTGCAGTGGCCACTTTGTTGGCCGCTTTGATGAGCCTCTTTTTGGCGGTACCTGCTGCAGGACAGATGGGTCAAAGTGTCAAGGTGCTGACCCGATTCTTTTTGAATTTTCTGCGCTCAGTTCCTGAGCTGGTTTGGGCCGTGTTGATGGTTTTGGCCGTTGGACTTGGACCGTTTGCGGGTACTTTGGCTTTGGCGCTTCACACGGCAGGGGTGCTTGGGAGATTGTTTGGTGAAGCCCTAGAAAACCACGATCCCAGCGCCCATTTGGCCTTGAGGTTGGCCGGCGCCAGCAAAGCACAGGCCCTTCTTTATGGCACCTTGCCCACCCTTTGGTCTCGGTTGTTGTCCTATACCCTGTACCGCTGGGAGATGAACATTCGCATGGCAACGATCTTGGGGTTTGTTGGCGCTGGCGGTCTAGGACAAATTCTCTACTACGAGCTGTCTTTGTTGCACGAGCAACAAGCCTCGACCGTGATCATGGCCATGCTTGTTTTGGTCGTTGGGGTCGATATGCTCAGCAATCAACTTCGGCGAGAGCAAATGCACAGCATGGGTTGAACCTCTCTAGATCTTAAGTGGAGTTGATGAAGGGCTCAAAAGAATTGAAGCGAGCGAGCCGTGAACGAATGAGTTTTTGGGTGTCTTTTTGTGGAAAGCTTTTTGGGGTTTTCTCTCAGGGAGGACTCTTCTAAGGGGCTTGTTGTGTTGTGACGCGCATACCTTCTTTTGCGAGCTAGGGCCCTTGTGCTTGCTGGCAACCAAGGGGACCGAGGAACTCGCGACATAGGACGTCATGTGCGATAGGCAGTCCGTGGATGTTAACGCTCGGTCAGGTCTTGGGGCGCTTGCGTTAAAAGGGATTGGAGCAGTTTTTTGATGGATTTCTGTTCCCGTTCGGGCTTGATAAGCACTTTAGGGTCAATCATGAAAATAATGAGTTTGTTAGAGGTTCAAAGCACGTCAACGGAATTGAGTCGTTTTGGAGTTTTGCAAAGCATCGTTTGGTTCAATTTAACGGAGTTAAAAAAAGTAAATTTGAATTGCACTTGAAGGAGACAGAATTTAGATACAACCATCGACATGAAAATCTTTATTTGGCTCTGTTTTAAAGTTACTGAGAGAAAATCCTCTCTGATCCAGTTTGCTTCCTAAGCCCCTTAACTTTTAACAGATCCTAAGTTCAAGAACCCAGGGTGGGAGCGCTAACAAAGGGTTTACTCCGATGGACGATCGCTAGGTGAAATGTTAATTTAGAAGGATACAAACTTGATAAATTTACAAATTTCAAATGGGTCGTTTGCTAAACAGGAGTAGGACAATGAGCAAGATTTTAAGGGCTGGCATGGCTGCGTTGGGTATTGCAGTTTTGAGCATGTTTGCACCGGTTTTGGTGCAGGCGCAGCAAATAAGCGCAGTCGCCATTGACGAGGACGATATTGGCGGCGTGGTCAGCGGTCCGAAGGGGCCGGAGGCTGGCGTCTGGGTGATTGCGGAAACGCGCGATCTGCCAGTGCGTTTCATCCGCATCGTCGTCACCGACGATAAGGGGCGCTTCGTTATCCCCGACCTGCCCAAGGCCAATTACAACGTCTGGGTGCGCGGCTACGGCCTCGTAGATTCACCCAAGGTCAAGAGCGCTCCTGGCAAACAGCTGATGCTCAAAGCCGTGCTCGCGCCCAATGAAAAGTCTGCTGCACACTATTATCCGGCCCAGTATTGGTACTCGATGATGAAAATCCCCGAGGCCAAGGTCTTTGGCAGCAAGGAAGCACCAGAGAACTTCAAGATCACCGACTATCTCAATCTTATGAAGAACAACGGTTGCGTCGGCTGTCATCAGCTGGGACAACTTTCGACCCGCACGATTCCGAAGTTCCACCTCGCTGGCAAGACGCACGAAGAAGCGTGGATCCGTCGCATCCAGTCCGGACAGGCGGGCGAGAACATGATCCTTCTGGCCGCAGGACAGATGGGCGGCTTACCGTTCAAGTATCTCGCTGACTGGACCGAGCGCGTCGCCAAAGGCGAGTTGCCGGATACCAAGCCAGTGCGTCCTCAAGGCCTTGAGCGCAACATCGTGGTCACGCTGCGCGACTGGCACAATGACAAGCAGTATCTGCATGATTTGATCGCCAGCGACCGCCGCTATCCGACGGTCAACGCCTACGGCCCCGTCTATGGTCAATGTGAGCACGCCTGTGACGACATGCCGATCCTCGACCCGATCAAGAATGTCGCTACCAATTTTGTCCTACCGACGACACCCGACATGCCACTCGCTCTGGGTCCCGGCAACGCTGGCTCGATCAAAATTCTACAGCCCTCCGCCTATTGGGGCGAAGAAAACATCTGGAACAGCAAGGCCAACAACCACAACTCGATGTTCGATAGGCAAGGGCGCATTTGGCTCGCAGCG
>CAIMNS010000187.1 GCA_903842945.1 uncultured Burkholderiales bacterium | reverse complement strand
GCATTCGCAAGCATCTAGGTAGTCATCGTGCATGTTCCAGCTTGACCTAAACACGAAGTCTTCGCTCTTGTTTTGGGTCAATTCTTCAAGGGTTGTCGCATTTTCTCCTGTGTAGTTGCGCTTAACAATTTCATTCAATACTTGATAACTGACCGCAAATCCATTGAGAGTTCGATCTTTGGTCTTCCCATAGACATCCATGTACACGGTCACATCGAATTCAGGTTCGTTTAAGCAATTACCTTCCGAGTCATACTTGCTGTTGATGGGCTCACGATCGATGAATTCAGGATCTTCACTTTTGCTAGAGTTCTTTGCGTCAACATCGGGTACGACTACGATGCCACCAGTTTGAACTTTATTGATGCGGATGTTTTTCCACTTCAAGTTCAGCAACTCCTTGCCTGGCCTTGCACCAGTTTCAATCAGCACACGCACATAGTCATGAACAACATGGCGACGCCAAAAACTTTTCTTATGCTTGGTGTTCACGATCCATGCTGGCATGTGCGCCAAGATGGCATTGATCTCCACGACTTCAAAAGTTGGGTAGTTCTTCGACCTGACCCCTTTTGTTTCAAGGTAGGGGATCTGTGTTTTATGTAAGTAGCCGCGTTCCAGTGCCTCTTGGAAAACGCGATTCAGTGTGACGTTGTGCTTGCGGACGCTGCTGTATGCAAGCGGCTTGCCCAGCTTTTTGGTGCGCCACTTGTCGAACTCACCCATCAACTTGGGCGTTATTGAGTCGATGTGTTTTTTGCCAAAAAATGGCACGATGAAATCGTTGATGATGCGTTTGTACTGCGGGAATGAATCCGAGCCAGCTTCATAGCCAGCGTTGTCGTCCATCTTCTGAATTGCCAACTTTGCTATGTCGCTTACTTTTTTGCTGACTACTGGAAGGTTGCGCTCCTTGAGCAAACGAGAGCCAATGAGTATTTCATGTGCCTTGGCGCTTGCCTGCTCCAACTCAAGCTCTCCTGTGCTTTTGCTGTGCCATTTTTTCCCGTCAACTGTGTAGCGGCATTGCCATACTTCGCTATCGGGTCGTCTGTAGACAACGAGTTTTTTCTTTAATAATTGGTGTGTGCTTTCGCTCTTTCCGGGCATAAATTTTTTACTTACTATGCGCTGCTAAGGTAAATTTTTCCCTAAAAATTTATGCTTGCAGGCTTAAGTAAATATTAAAGTCAGCGCATTCGTAGAGCAAAGGTTTTGGTGAAATTGAAGCTGGAAAATTTGCCAAAGAAAATTGACTGCATCGTGCAGTCAATTTGTATTTGACGGCCCTCCCGAAAGTCGAACTCGGTACCAACGGGTTCTGGTTTGTGTGACTTTAACCAATCCCTGGACTTTGCCTTCATCCTAGATATTTAATTCAACACAGTCAGAGCTCAACTGCCACCACCTCCCGAAAGGGAACTCCACCGAAGACCACGTATCTCTTTGCGTGAGGGATTGACTTTTCTATTGACCTTAGCAATGCATCTCTCTGATTTCGCTCAATTCTGAAACCGAAATATACGCCTGTAAACATTTGAGGAAGCAAATGCAATCGATTTTTCAAGATGGTTGGTCCGCCTTCAACTGGAGGATCAGTTAGCACCATCCTATATTCCTTCTCATCAGACCAAT
>CAIMNS010000186.1 GCA_903842945.1 uncultured Burkholderiales bacterium | reverse complement strand
GATATTTTGCAAACCTTCTTGTTGAATTTGTTTTTTGGCGGGCGACTCAAAAGCATGCCGCCAAAACTTTTAAGCGATGAAGGCAACCACATCGTCATTCGGCCCATGGCCTATGTGAGCGAAACCGATCTTCAAGCTTGGGCAGACCACCAAGCCTTTCCGATCATTCCTTGTACCCTTTGCGGCAGCCAAGAAAACCTTCAAAGAAAACAGGTCGGCAACCTCTTGAGAGAATGGGACCAAAAATTTCCTGGTCGCATCAACAACATGTTCAGCGCTTTAACCAAAGCTGTGCCCTCGCATCTTTTGGACCCCAATCTCTTTGATTTCAAGAGCCTTCAAACCACCGGCCAACAAGACCCCGATGGAGATAAAGCTTTTGATGAAGAAAGTTTCCAAGCCATGCCCAATTTACAAGCGACTGGTATTTTGGGAGACCTGTTGAGTGACAGCGTCAAGCGCAATGCTTGGAGTGACTGAATCGAGAGGATTCTTGGTTCACTTAGATGATTCATCAGCCTATTGACACCTAAGATTGCGTTAGAAGTCGTCTGTATGAGCCACTGGATCTGGCAGTTAGCTACAAGAGTTTGACCCAGACCCAAGGCATCAACTCCAAGGATTTCATCAAGTTGATGACCCTCTAAAAAAATAGACAAAAATCCAGTCCCCACTTCCATGATGTGGACCTTTGAGAATTCAGGGACCGAATATCGATTCAGTCCCTGATCCACTCAATTTGAATTTAGGCTGCCTTTTTGTAAGCAACAACCTTTGTGTGCTGCTCGCCCAGACCTTCTACGCCAACCGTCATCACGTCTCCGGCCTTCAAGAACACAGGAGCGGGCTTGCCGTTGACCTTCACGCCCATGCCCACACCAGGAGGTGTTCCGGTGGTGATCACGTCTCCAGGATAAAGGGTCATGAATTGGCTGCAGTAGCTGATCAATTTGGCGACGCCAAAGACCATGGTCTTGGTGTTGCCGCTTTGCATGCGCTGCCCATTGAGTTCCATCCACAAATTCAACTTTTGGGGATTGGGCACTTCGTCCTTGGTCACAAGCCAAGGTCCAATCGGTCCAAAGGTGTCGCATCCCTTGCCCTTGTCCCAAGTGCCACTTCTCTCGATTTGGTATTCGCGCTCGCTCACATCGTTGACGGTACAGTAACCCGCCACATAGTTCAATGCATCCTTTTGGCTGACATAGGAAGCCTTGGTGCCAATCACAATCCCAAGTTCTGCCTCCCAATCTGATTTGACAGAGCCCTTGGGCAGCATCACATCATCATGGGCGCCTTGAATGCAACTGGTTGCTTTCAAGAAAATGATGGGCTCCTTGGGAAGGGGCATGCCAGCCTCCTTGGCATGGTCTGCATAGTTCAAACCAATGGCAATGAATTTGCCCACATGGCTCACTGGACACGCCAAACGAGGTTTGCCTTTGACCAAGGGCAATTTGGCGGTTTTGAGCTTGCTCAATTTAGCCAAAACCTTGTCGCTCAACTGCTCTGGACCCAAGTCCTCCATCACAGTGCTCAAATCTCTCAATTGGCCATTCTCATCAATGAGACCGGGTTTTTCTTTACCAGGGT
>CAIMNS010000185.1 GCA_903842945.1 uncultured Burkholderiales bacterium | reverse complement strand
GGCTGTCCAGCCAACCCCATGCGGCTAGACCATATTTCAAAGCGATTCATTCAGTTGTCTGAGCATCAAGTTGGACACCAAGAGTGCCTCGATTGGCTTGCGTTAACGGTAGACGTGGCCAGTTTAAAGAGCATAGACCCCTTGATGACTCTAAGATTAAAGCCATGACTACACTTACCCTTGAATTGTCAAATTTCGTATCCAAGACCACCTATTTGCAAGCTCCTCAAGCCATTCAAGATCAACTGATTGCCTGCGTGCTGGACTACTTTCGCGTGGCCTCCATTGGTCAAAGAATGCCATGGAGCAGATGGAGCGAGGCCTTCTGCGCCAAAACCAGTCACCTAGGGTCTAGCAAAGTGCTCTTTGGTGAGCAGCACCTTGATGCGATAAGTTGTACCTTTTTGAATACGATCTATTCGGGTAGCGTAGATGCCGATGATGTGCATGTGGGCGCCATGCTTCATCCTGGCTGTGTTGTCATCTCCAGCGCATTGGCCATAGCTCAAGAAAGAGGGAAAACAGGTCTTGAAACACTGGATGCGATTTTGGCAGGCTATGAAAGCATGATTCGCTTAGGACTTGCCATTCAACCTGGGCACTTCAAAAGAGGCTTTCAAAGCACTTCAACTTGCGGTGTATTGGGTGCAGCAGTGACCTCTGCCAAGCTCATGTTTGAAGGCCCCCAATGCGCTGAAAAAGTGGCTCAAACGCTAGGTATTGCGGCGTCCTTTTGTGGTGGTTTGACGCAATTCTTTCATTCGGGCTCCACCGTTAAACGGCTCCACGCAGCTCAAGCAGCAAGCTCTGGCGTCAAAGCTGCGCTCTTGGTTGAGGCCGGGTTCATGGGTCCGAGCGACATCTTGGAAGGTGAAGATGGCTTTTTTAGGGCTTATTCTGACACCCTTGATACCGACAAACTTCTCGTGGGTTTGGGCACGCGGTTTGAAACCTCAGGTGTTGCCATCAAACCCCACGCGAGCTCGGCACGTGTGCTCTCAGCCATTGAAGCAGCGTTGACCTTGGTGCAAAACCATGCGTTCAATTCTCAAGACATCGAGCGCATTGATCTGGGTGTACCCAAGGTGATTTTTGGGCGACTCACCTCGACGACACCCCAAGATGTTCAAGCCGCACAGATGTCAGCTCCCTTTTGCGTAGCACTGGCTTTGTATTTGAAAAAAAATACAACTCAATCCATCAATATGGATGACTTTGAAAACCACATTGAACACCCACAAGTGAGGGCTTTGTGTGCAAAGGTCCACTGTCATCTAGACGAGGAGGTGGAGTCCACAAGCACGCAAGAGTCTGTCAGCGCAAAATTAAGCATCACTTTTAAAAATCAACTCCAAGTGACCGAGTTCATCAAAGCACCCAAGGGAAGTGCTTCTAGACCCTATGAGTTGAGCGATCACATGATCAAGTTATCTCAAGAGCTTGAAACACGGTTTTCAAAAGAAAAAGCTGAACAGGTCATGAATCGGCTTCTCAACTTTAAAAACCTAAAGAGCCTCACTATTGTTTGAAATCCTGATGCCTTCAAAGGC
>CAIMNS010000184.1 GCA_903842945.1 uncultured Burkholderiales bacterium | reverse complement strand
GGCATGAGGCATGCTCCTCAAGCATCAATCTCCAAACATCTTTTGTTTGAGTTCGCGCCTTTGTTGCGCCTCAAGAGACAATGTCGCCGTCGGCCTAGCGAGCAAGCGCCCCACACCAATGGCTTCACCCGTTTCATCGCAGTAGCCGTAGTCTCCTGCATCAATGCGTTGGATCGATTGTTCTATCTTTTTGAGCAACTTTCTTTCTCGGTCTCGCGTTCTTAATTCCAGCGCGTGTTCTTCTTCGATGGTTGCTCGATCCGCTGGATCGGGCACCACCACGGTTTCTTCACGTAAATTTTCAGTCGTTTGGCCTGCATTGGCCAAAATATCCTTTTTCAAACCAACCAGTTTGAGCCTGAAAAACGCCATCTGCGTGTCGTTCATGTACTCGGTATCAGGCATGGACAAAATTTCAGCATCACTGAGTTCGCCAACGGGTTTGTTTTTCCAATTGTTGGCCAATTTACTGTCTTTTTTAGGGGTCACAGGTATCACCGAGGGTAAGGAGGGCGTGGTTGAGGGGCCGTAGCTGGACTTTGCAGCATTGCTAGAGACCACTGCCACCGGAGGAGGAGGGACCATGGAGGCAGCTTTTGCGCCTCGGGAAGATTTTTTCGATTGCGGCTGGGCGATGGACTGACCGGCCACAACAGGGTGGTGGTTCTCGTGCGATTTAGGCACGACAGGTTTGGGCACCACCGTCACCTGTGGCTTGTGTGCCGTTGGGGTCTTTGCTGTCGAGGCTGCAGGCGCTTTAGGAGCGGGCTTGACGCTGGACTTGGAAACTTGGGGGGGCGGCGGCGCCTTGGGAGCGGGCTTGGCGAGAGGCTTGGAAGCTGTCTTGGCAGCGGTTTTGAGCAGCGCTTTTGCAGGTGCCTTGGAAGCGGGCTTCACAGGCGCTTTGGCGGTGGTCTTGACGGCTGACTTGGCTGGCGCTTTAACTGACGTTTTAACTGGCGCTTTAACTGGCTTTTTGGCTGGCTTTTTGGCTGGCGCTTTTGCAACAGGCTTGGCGGGTGCTTTCGAAGCTTGGGGCTTGGCTTTGACCGCAGGCTTTTTCACAGCAACTTTCGCTGCCGTTTTCACGCTTGCTTTGGGCGCTACTTTGACGGCTTTTTTAGCGACCGCCTTCACAGGCGCTGGACTTGCCTTGGATTTTGTATTGGTTTTTTTCATAGTGTCTCCTCAAAGAAATGTGCACAAGGACAAGCCAAGGGCACATCTGCTCTCATCATCCGACCAAAGGAGCTCAACAAAACGCCTGTCCAAGCCAGGAGATGCGCGCACAGGAAAGCTTTGCTAGCGCGCGGATTGTACTCACACTAGGCACTGTTCTAGGCCTTGCAGGAAAATATCTCTGGGCAAATCTATCCCAATAAAGACCATTTTGTTGTTTTTCACCTCGTCTTTGCCCCATGGAGGACCCAAATCGCTGCCCATCAACTGGTGAACACCCTGGAAAATCACTTTTCGATCGGTCCCCTTCATGTTCAAGACCCCTTTGTAGCGCAGCATTTTGGGTCCGTAGATGTTGACGATGGCGCCCAAAAAGTCCTCCAACTTGGCGGGATCAAACGCGCGATTGGACTTGAACACAAAGCTCTTGACGTCATCATCATGGTGGTGATGGTGGCCGTGTTGATGCGAGGGGTGATCGCAGTGCTCTGTGTGCTCATGATCTGCATGCTCGGCATGCTCGGCGTGAGCATGCTCGTGTGAGGGGTGATCACAATGCTCGCCATGCTCATGGTGCGAATGCTCATCGTCCTTTAAAAAGTCTGGGTCAATGTCCAATTTTGCATTCAAATTAAAGCCCTTTAAATCAAAGACCTCATCGATAGAGACTTCGCCAAAGTGAACGGCTTTTTGAGGCGCTCTGGGGTTCATGTGCTTTAACCTGTGTTGCAAGGCATCCAATGACGATGGCGTGACCAAGTCGGTTTTGCTGATGAAAATCTGATCTGCAAAACCCACTTGCCGCCTGGCCTCTTGGCGATCGTTCAACTGTTGGGCCGCGTGTTTGGCATCGACCAAGGTCAAGATCGAATCGAGCAAGTAGCTCTCAGCAATTTGGTCGTCCATGAAAAACGTTTGAGCCACAGGCCCTGGGTCGGCAAGCCCGGTGGTTTCAATCACCACCCGGTCAAAATTGAGTTCGCCCTTTCTTTTTTTCTCCGCCAAGTCGGTCAACGTCGTTCTCAAATCCTCCCGAATGGTGCAGCACACACATCCATTGCTCATTTGAATGATTTGCTCCTCACTCTCAAGGACCAAAATATCATTGTCAATGTTTTCCTCGCCGAATTCATTTTCAATCACCGCAATTTTTTGTCCGTGCGCCTCAGACAAGACACGTTTCAACAAGGTTGTTTTGCCTGAGCCTAAAAAACCGGTCAGGATGGTCGCTGGAATTAACATGGAAGACATACTTTCTACAAAATATCAAAAGAGCAAATGGGGACGAGGCCCCTGAAATTCAATGCCCAAGCGCAAAAGAATCCAAAAGAACCGAGCATATCACTTCCGAATGACGACCAAGCCCTTTAAATAATCCCCTTCCGGGAAATTCAAGGTCATGGGATGGTCCATCGCCCCTTGCAGCCGCTCTGCAATGAACCCATCCACATGCGCATCAGCACCAGCCGAGGCCACTATTTTATGGAACAACTCTGCCGAGACACCCCCAGAACAACTGAAGGTGAACAAGACGCCCCCCGGCCTCAACAGCTGAAGCGCCAATCGGTTGATGTCTTTGTAGGCTCGAGCGGCACGATCAACGTGCGCGTGTGAAGGTGCAAACTTGGGCGGGTCTAAAACAATTGCGTCAAACTGCCTAGACTCTTGCAAAAACAACCTCAAGGATGCGTTCACATCTGCATCCATCAGGGTGTGGTGCTCACTTGAAAATCCATTGAGCCGCATGTTCTCATCGGCCATTTTCAGCGCACTTGCCGAAGAATCAATGCTCGTCACATGCCCGCCCTTGGAGAACACGCCCGCACGCCGCATGCCCACAGAGGCCGCCACACTAAAGCCCCCCGTGTAGCAAAAGCAATTGAGGACACGCTCAAAAGACAAGCGATGGGCATACTCAGCAAAACGCCTTCTCGACTCCCTTTGATCCAAATAAAAACCCGTCTTGTGACCTTGCTCAACATCTAAATTGAGCCTCCAATCGTGCTCCTCAATTTGAAGCAACACATTTTTTGGCGTCTGCGGATGGGACAACCAACCCGTGCTCGGCGCCAGTCCCTCCAAACTCCTGGCTTGGGTGTCTGAGCGCTCATAGACTCGCTCCAAGCCCGTGTGCTTCATCAAGGACGCCACCAAAATTGACTTGAAGCGCTCCACACCGCAACTGAGCACCTGAAGCACCAGGGTGTCGTCATATTGGTCCACAATGAGTCCGGGCAGACCATCCGACTCGCCATGAACCAATCGCACGCCATTGGATTGAATTTGAAACAACTGTCGACTGTGCAGGGCTTGTTCAATCAAGCCATCAAGAAACGCCTCGTCGATCCTTTGCTTTTCATCAAAACTCCAAACACGTGCTTTGATTTTCGATGCAGGGCTGTAAGCCGCCCAGGCCAAAAAAGCCCCATCGAAAGACTCCACCTTGACCGTCTCACCCGCATCTGCTCCCCCTTTGGCAATCGCAGTATCAAAAATCCACGGGTGCGCTCTGAGCAAGGACCTCTCTTTGCCCTCCCTAAGTCTGAGTGTTTTCATGATGGGTACGAAGAAATGAACAGGGGCCAAACAACTTCAATTGCGCTTTGCTTCAAAGACACTATTTTGTGTCTTTTCTTTTGGCACGAGGATGGGCTTGATCGTAAATTTTTGACAAGTGCTGATGATCCAAACGAGTATATACCTGAGTGGTGCTGATGTTGGCGTGCCCTAGCAACTCCTGCACACCCCTGAGGTCCCCACTGGATTGGAGCAAATGGCTTGCAAAAGAGTGCCTGAGCATGTGCGGATGCACAGGGGTTTGCAGCCCAGCGAGTTGGGCCCGAGCGCGCAAGCGCTGCCACATCGCTTGGGCCGTTAATCGAGTTCCACCTCGACCCAGAAACAAGGCCTGAGGGGACACGGCATCGGCCTTTAAATACCTAGAACGCACCTTCAACCAGGTGTCCAAGGCCTTCAAGGCATGTTGTCCAACGGGCGTGCTTCGCCGTTTGCTGCCCTTGCCCAAAACAAATGCCGTGCTTTGCACCGCATCGATCCAACCCAAAGCCTGCTGCGAGGCTTGAACATCCAAGCCCACCATCTCTCCCACCCGCAGTCCACTGCCATACAAGAGTTCCACCATCAAAGCGTCTCTGGCTTCCAACCACTGCAGCTCCTGTGTCTCACCGGCACTGCACTCAGCACTTTGCACTCGCACAAAATCGGCCAATTGAACGGCCTGATCCACATTCAAAGCTTTGGGCAAAGGCTTGGGGGATTTGGGGGCTCTGAGGCCCAGCACCGGATTGGCTTTCAAATGACCCTCACGGCAACACCAAGCAAAAAAACCTCTCCATCCCGAGAGGATCAATGCAATGCCTCGACCACTGCGATGATCTTGATGCATTTTGGAGACCCACATGCGAACGTGATGGGACTGGATGCTGGGAAAGTCAAGGGACAAGGCAGAGGCAAAATCAGCCAATTTCAACAAATCCAACTCATACAACACACAAGTTCTCGCGGCCAAACGTTTTTCAAAACGCACGTGATCTAAATAGGCCTTGACCCATGGGTGAGACATCAAAGGCGTCGTCACAGGGGCATACTTGGAGTGGGCTTGTTCGTTCAAAATAAGCTCAAAGGCCTTTGCATGTGTTCAAGCAGCTTGGCAGATCCACCAGACCTGCCAGCCCTGTCCACGCTTTGACAAGTGAGCCAGCACCCAGCCCATTCGATCAAACTGGCTCGAGCCACAACTGGATCAATGCCGCACTGGCCAACTCACCAATTCTCTCCAAAAAGTCGGTTCCCATGCCAGCGTGATAACGCTGCGGGTCAGGAGAGGCCAAGACCAACAAGCCAAAGGATTCAGCCTGAAGCTCTGCTGGCAAATGGGCTGTGGAAAAAGCTGGAGATGGGTGGGCCGCCGTCAACTCTTGCGTTGCAGAACTGGCTGCACTGAGGGGATGAGCAGAAGCTTTCAAGGGCTTTAAATTGACCATGGCAATGGATTGCACCGCCTTTGCATCCTCCAGCCATGAAATGGCCTCAAAGCCCGAATTGGGGCCGCAATAGGGCTGCTTTAAGGTGGCAGCAAAATCTTTCACACTCTGTGTGGCATCTTGGGTGTAGGGCAAGTCCAAGAACTCCTCCTTGACATGCCACAACTTCATAGCGACTTGAGGCACCATGAATTGGTGCTGAATTTCCAGCAAAATGGTTTTGGGCAAAGCAACGGGGTCGGAGACCATCAACAAATTTTTGGCCCATCGATGCAAGCGATCGGTCAAGATCAAATTTTCATTGCCATTTCTGATCATCTCCATCAGCCGAGTCTCTAGCGCTCGGATTTTCTCTCTGAGCATGTCGGCTTGTCTTTCTTGCAAACTGACGGCCCTTTGCCCGTGCGGGCTGACCATTCTGACCTGTGCTAGCACTTCCGCGTGACGCAAAAAGAAATCCGGTGTATTGACCAAAAAGTTGGCAATATCGTCCTCCGTGATGGGATTGATAGCGTTGGTCTGAGTCATTGAATATCCAATTCACCTTTAAAAACGGTCACTGCTGGACCCGTCAAAACAACATCACTGGCAGCACCCTGTGTTGCACCATGGAAGGAGCCACGCCAATCAATCTCCAAGAGACCGCCTCTAGCTTGAACCGTGACATGGGGGTCCAACAAACCCCTGAGGATGCCACTGACCACAGCAGCACAGGCCCCCGTGCCACACGCCAAGGTTTCACCTGAACCCCGTTCAAACACCCTCAGCTTGATGGTTTGACGAGAGACAATTTGCATGAAACCCACGTTCACCCTTTGAGGAAACGATGGGTGGTGTTCAATCCATGGCCCAAGGGACTCCAGCATCAAAGCATCCACATCCTGCACCACACATACCGCGTGTGGGTTGCCCATCGAAAGCGTTGTAAAGTCAAAATGTTCCAGCAACTCGCCCTTGAGTTGCAAGCCGTCCAATTCGATTCTTCGAATTTGAAACCCAGCCACGGACTCCAACAGTTTTGAGTACTGTGGATCAAACGGAATTTGAGGCGCATCAAAAATGGGAGGACCCATGTGAACGCTGACACATCCGTCTTTCGTGTCCGTGAGCTCAATGACGCCTTTTTTGACTTTGACCACCACTGGACTCTTTTGACTCAACCCCTCTTGCCGCACAAAGCGCAAAAAGCATCTTGCGCCATTGCCACAATGCTCAACCTCGGAGCCATCCGCATTGTGGATGACGTATTCAAAATCGATGCCGGGCTCATGACTGGCTCGAACACTTAAAATTTGATCGGCACCCACCCCAAAATGTCGATCAGCCAAAAATCGATAATCTTTGGCCTGTAGGTCGTAGCGAATTTGTGTTTCATTGAGGACCACAAAATCATTGCCCGTACCGTGCATTTTAGTAAAAGGAACCCGCATGGGCGACATTATCGTTTTTTTTACCTCCAAATGATGCCCAGGGTCCTACTTCTCCTAAAAATCCATTTTAATCTTTTGGCATAAAAAAGACGAACCGTTTTTACATGTCGCTTGGGTCAAGGGTTTTGACATGCTGAGGCTTTGAGCCCGACCTGGAGCCGAGTCTGCCACACCCCTTGGCTCGCTATACAATGGACTCCTCCCGACGTCTGCCCTGCGACATCCCTTTCTTGGTCACGAGATCCTCCACGTCAAGAAAACCTGACCACCTCGGCAGCCTCTTCATTGACCCTCAAAAAGGCACCCGCCATGCGCATACCTGCTTGGACCCCAGAACTCAAAGCTCAACCCGAAGATCTTGTGCAAGCCATCAAAGCCCGAAGAGGCGGGAAGTTCATCAACTTGGACTTGACCCTGCTTTGGAGCGAACCTGTCGCCAGGGGATGGAATGTATTTTTAAAAGAGGTCCGAACTGGTCTGGGGACCAGCAGAAAACTCAGAGAAATTGGCATCTGCACGGTCGCCCTCCTGACCGGCGCTCACTATGAATACCAACACCATGCACCCGACTTCTTGACGGCTGGCGGCACACAGGCAGAACTCGATGCCTTGCACCGTGTCGTGTCGCTAGATGCCAGGCGAGGTGTGAGTGACCCCGCCTTGGACCCCACCATGAGCCTGGTGATTCAATACGCCGCCCAATTGACGCAGGACGTCAAAATTGAAGACGCCGTGTTTGAAGAAATGAAAAAGACCTTTGACACCACACAAATCGTTGAACTCACCACGGCCATCGCCACCTACAACATGGTGGCCCGCGTCTTGATGGCTTTAGAGGTCAACCCCGAAACTTGATGCTCCTGGCTTAATCGGCTTTGATGTTGTTGTCTTTGACGACCTTGGACCAGATGTCCATCTGGTTGTCAATGAAGCCTCTTGCGCGCTCCACGCTGCCGCCGACGATATCAATGCCTTGCTGATCGAGTTTGGACGCAATCTCAGGATTTTTAAGGGCCTTGTTGAGTTCTTCGTTCATTTTTTTGACAATGTCGGGCGGCGTTTTTGATGAAGCCAACACCGCCCACCAAGCGGGCGCTTCAAAACCAGGAAACCCGTTTTCAGCAATGGTGGGTACATCGGGCAAATCGGCCGCACGCTTAGAACTCGTCACGGCCAAGGGTCGCATTCTTTTGCTGTCGATATGGGGCTTGGTCACAAAAACAGACCCGATAGAAATGGGCACGTGTCCAGCGATGGCGTCGTTCATCAACGGGCCACCCCCCTTGTAAGGAATGTGGGTGAACTCGACTTGAGCGTTCTTGCCCAACAAGGACATGGCCAAGTGACCTAAACTGCCGTTACCAATCGTGCCGTAGCTCACATTTTTCTTGGCTTTTGCAACATTCATCACATCGGCAAAAGTTTTAAATTCCGATCCCACATAACTTGCGATCACCATGGGTGACGTGCCCACCAACACCAAAGGCGTCAAATCTTTTTTGGTGTCGTAGGGCAAAGAGGGGATCAAACTCGGGTTCACGCCATGGGTATCAAACACCACGGCAAAGGTGTAGCCATCCGCTGGCGCATTGATCACCTGAGCCGTACCCAAGGTGCCCGAGGCACCGCCCTTGTTTTCAACAATCACCGATTGACCCAACTGCTGACTTAAAGGTTGTGCCAAAATTCTAGCCACTTGATCCACCGATCCGCCAGGTGGGAAAACCGCCACCAACTTGATGGCCTGTTTGCTGGGCCAGGCCTGTGCAACGGCTTGGAGATGCAATGCCGGCAACAGCATCAACAAAGCAAAGCTCGCCCACAGGGCCCCCAAGCTTGGAGGATGCTTGAACGCCTTCTCGGCTTTGAAGTCAGCGCCAGGTTCTAAATTGTTCATCATCTTTGAGCTCCCTCAAGAACTGTGTTGAAACGCATGAGGGGCGTCCATCGAACTCAAAGTTCGCCCCTATTTTCTAGGTATTATGGTGCTTTTCTGTCGGGTTTTTTTAAGCTCGCAAGATATAAACGTCTTTCCTCGTCCTTTATTTTTAGCATAATAGGGCATGAGCAGAACCCTACACCACCTCTACGCACCTCACTTGAGCGCACAAGCGGTCAAAGCGGCAAGTCTCATCTGGGCGCGCACCCGAGAGTCTGACAAGAACAAAAGCCAACTCGAAATCTTGCTCACCAAACGCTCACAAAAAGCCAGTTTTGCACCAGGCGCCTATGTTTTTCCTGGCGGCAAAATTGACCCCAAAGATCAAACCTATGCCCAACGCTATTTGAATCTGCACCCCACGAGCCCCCTATCTCTGGACCAGGCCACCCATGCTTGCACGGCGCTTAGAGAAAGCTTTGAAGAATTGGGCCTTCTTTTGCTTCACAACGAATCTGGTGCACGCATTGAGGCTTCAGAACTGGACCAACTCAGTCGCTCAAAAGATCTATTTGCGCAACTCGACGCTCTCCAATGGACGCTGAGCTTGGACGACACGCACGTCATGTGCCACTGGATCACTGACCGCGATTTGCCCGTTCGCTTTGATGTACCTTTCCTCGTGGCTGAGTGCCCAGAGGGACTTCACCCCTTGGCCGATGAGCATGAACAATTCGACCCCTTGTGGCTGACCCCAGTTGAGGCTTTGCAAAAGCACCAGGAGGGTGAATTGCACTTGATCTATCCCACCATCAAAACGCTTGAGCGACTTCAATCCCTTCACAGCGCACACGCACTCATGCATGCCACTCGCTTGAACAGCCCATGGTTCTCAAGTTGTGCACGAGCTGGTTTTTTAGGGGGCAAGGTATCGCGCTACATGGAGCACGAAAGTGCGTTTGGAGAACTTGTCTTGGTGTGCCCAGAAGGTCAGCTGCAACATCACTTGGATTGGCAAAGTGAGCGCGCAACCCCACTCCTTAAAAATGTATCTCGATTGACTGCGCCCAACCCAGGCTTGATGACAGGACCGGGCACCAACACCTACATTGTCGGCACCCATGAAAGCGGCTTCATCGTGATCGATCCAGGCCCAGCCCTGCCCGAGCACGTTGAGCGCCTTCACCACACCACGGGTGGCAACATCAAGCACATCATTTGCACCCACTCTCATGCGGACCATTCACCTGGCGCCAAACCCCTGCAAGCCATGTGTGGCGATAGCAAGCCCCTCATTTGGGGATTGCCTTCTGCACCCACCGCACGCGCCAACAGCGAGTTCGTTCCTGATCGCACCTGCACCGACGGGCAAACATGGATCTTACGCAGTGCAGGCTCCAACATTGAACACAGCTTGCGTGCTGTCTTCACCCCTGGTCATGCGGCCAACCACATCTGCTTGGTTCTTTTAGAAGAAGGTCTCTTGTTCAGCGGAGATCACATTTTGAACGGCAGCACCACCGTGGTGGACCCGCCTGATGGCAACATGAATGCGTACTTGAACTCATTGGACATCTTGCGACAACTTTGTGTGAACGAGCGAATTGAATTCATCTTGCCGGCTCACGGTCACGTCCTTGGCAACGTATGGGGCGCACCCTTCGACCCTGTGCACCTCATCGACAACTTAAAAAATCACCGCTTGAAACGTGAGGCCAAAATCAAAGACGTGATGCAAAAAGACCCCCACGGTGACTTGTCGACCTGGATCAAAAAGGCGTATGACGATGTACCACAACGGGTCTGGCCAGCAGCCATGCGCTCCTTGAGTGCCCACGTGGAGAGACTTGCTGAACAAGGCTTGGCGTTTGAGTTGTCTGAACGTGCAAAAGCGCAACTCCAAGCCCCGAGCACACCCCTGCAGTTGTGATGGAATTCTAGGCAAAGTTGTGAAGTTTGCCGATACGCCGGATTCTGTGCACAAAGCAAAAGCTTTGCGTGACCGTCATTAATCTGGGCCAAGGGTCACCCACTTGGCTCGGTGCTACCTACCCGCCTACAGAACTTGCGGAACCACAAGCAAAGAATCCTAAAACTCTTTTGTAGGCCTACTTGGTATTGCTGCGCGAAGAGATTGCCCGTTTCACCCGCAAGAAGTCAACCCCTTGCGACTCGTCTCTGTTGCTCTGATCCTCACCTCACGGTGGAGAGGTGTTACCTCCTTCGCCGTCCTATGCAGTCCGGACGTTCCTCCAGCGCAGTGTTTCCACTCTCGCGCCAGCGACGGCCTAGCAAACTTCACAACTCTATTATCTCGCCTTGGGCGGACTTTTTGATGCTCAAGCCGTGCTTTGCAAGCTTGAATGTTTGTTTTTTTAGCCTGTCCCTTTTAAAAACAACACCTGCATTTGCATGAGCATCGATTCCCTTTGAAGGTGCACGCGACGACTTGTCCCCTGAAGGTATCAGTATCAGCATCGGCCTTGGACTACACATTCATGCTATTCTTGCGTCCTATTTGTTTTGCCTGATCACCACAGGCCACATACATATGATCAGAATCTCAGAACTCAAACTTCCCCTTGAACGCCTTTTTGACAACCCTGCGGTTCAAAACACTTGGACGCGAGACGCCCAAAATTTAAACACCTCTGAATGGCTAAAGACCAAGGCACAGACAGATACCAGCCTCAACCCTGAGTTGAACCCCATGGATCCCAATGCGCCCGAAGCACTGCTGCAGCTGCTCTTTCAAACGCTTGGCATTGCAAAACAGGATGTGACTCGCCTCAAGATATTTAAGCGAAGTTTTGACGCCAGAAAAACCCCCTTGCAAGTGGTCTATATTGTGGACTTGAGCCTTCAAGACCCCGCGCTTGAACATCACTTGCTCACACAAAGCTTTCCTGTGGTTCAACTCCTCGCTTCACCCGACATGCGCTGGTCACCCGATGTGCACTTGAGCCCTAATGAACCCGACCTAGCTGCGCAGACAGCAGAGGACTTCGCATCGGATGAGCAGGCACAGGCTTGGACGCCTGGCAGTTTTGATCACGCCCATCAGATTCGACATCTACAAAGGACTTTCTCCAAACCCATCTTGGCTGGGGCTAGCCCGCTTTCTTCCCCTGAGTTGCAAGCCCATCGACCGGTGGTGGTTGGTTTTGGGCCTTGCGGCATTTTTGCAGCCCTCATCTTGGCCCAACTTGGCCTCAAACCGATTGTCATCGAGAGAGGCAAAAAGGTGAGAGAGCGCACCCAAGACACATGGGGATTGTGGCGCAAGGGGGTCTTGCAAACCAACAGCAACGTGCAGTTTGGCGAAGGGGGTGCGGGCACCTTCTCTGACGGCAAGCTGTACTCTCAGATCAAAGACCCCAGATTCTTGGGCCGCAAGGTCATGCATGAGTTTGTCAAGGCTGGCGCACCAGAGGAAATTCTATTTGCGGCACATCCGCACATTGGCACCTTCAAACTGGTCAAGGTGGTGGAGAGTTTACGCGAGCAAATCATCTCGCTGGGGGGCGAGATTCGATTTGAACAGCAACTGATGGATTTGGATTTTCAAACCTGTCGCACCCGACCTCTTGATGCGTCCACGTCAGGCCCCAGCAGACAACTTGAAAGTGCACTCATCTTTGATCACACAACGCAAAGCAGTTACACACTTGCATGCCATCACTTGGTCTTGGCTTTGGGTCACAGTGCGCGCGAGACCTTTGCAAAACTCTTTGAGCTTGGCGTGCCCATGCAAGCCAAGCCCTTCTCCATTGGCTTTCGCATTGAGCATCCACAAAGTCTCATCGATCAAGCAAGATGGGGCAAACACGCCGGGCATCCCTTGCTCGGCGCAGCGGATTACAAGCTCGTTCATCACACCAAACATCAACGCTCGGTCTACAGCTTTTGCATGTGCCCTGGAGGCACCGTGGTGGCAGCCACCTCAGAAACCGCTCGCGTGGTGACCAACGGCATGAGCCAGTACTCCAGAAACGAGAGAAACGCCAACGCAGCGATTGTGGTGGGCATTGAGCCTGAGGATTTTAGAGCCGATCAAGCTCACATTGAACGGTGCTTTGAAGAAGAACTTCAAGCTCAAAAGCCAGGCACGCGGGCTTTGCATCTCACCTCAATGGCGCAACACCATGCAGCACATCCAAGCCCCTCTTGGGTTCACCCTTTGAGCGGCGTCGTGCTTCAACGCCAACTGGAGTCGAGAGCTTATAGGATGGGTGGTGAAAATTATCAAGCCCCTGCTCAATTGTTGGGTGACTTTTTAAAAGACCAAGCCTCCACGGCGTTCGCTGGCGTCTTGCCGTCTTACATGCCTGGCGTGCACTTGACCAACCTATCTGCGGCTTTACCAAGCTATGCCACCGAGGCGATTCGTGAAGCCTTGCCCGTGTTTGGTCAAAAGGTGCCTGGCTTTGATCTACACGGCGCTTTGTTGACCGGCGTAGAGAGCCGCACGTCTTCTCCACTTCGGATCTTGCGAGACGAGGCGCTTCAAAGCACGGACGTGTATGGGCTTTATCCCGCGGGTGAAGGGGCTGGCTTTGCTGGAGGCATCTTGACCGCAGCGATTGATGGCATCAAGGTGGCCGAGGCACTCGCAAGCCATGTGCTGCAAAATCGCGCTCTTAACAAGCTTTGACGCTTCACACATGAACGTTTTTCGCACATGCACGTTTTTCGGTCATGCTTTGCTTTTTGCGCGCTCTTGTCTCAAGGCGCCCTGTTTCTTGGCTCTGAACACGTGCTCATCTTCGTAAAAACTCAGTTGCGCGTTGTCCAAGGACCATCCGGGTACGCCTAGCACCGGCAGGGCTTGAAAAGGCTTGCTGCTCAAGTTGAGCGCCCTCAAGGTGTTCAACATCTGTGCATCTCTCCATGCATCTGAAGGCTCTTGAAGTCCTTGGTCACCCCACTGCGCGGCAACGGGCTGAACATGGACCGCGTGTGCCGTGATGGCCTTGTAGGGCTTGCACAACTTTTCCAGCAAAGCATGCCCAAACAACTCCACCCTTACCCTTGTCCATGCTGCTCTTTGACGCCAAAATGCATCCAGCCAATCGTGGCTATGTAGGGCATGCCACATCTCGTCCTCGCACCAAATGAAGCATGCGTTTTCATCAAGAAGTGTGAGCGCATCTCGTAAGGCGCCTCGCTCGCTTGCGGACCCAAGTCGCTCAAGCGTCTTGGCCTGTTGTGCGTTCAGGTAAGCCTTGGTCAATGGATAACGAAACCAACACAATGCATTGAAGAAGTCATGTAAATTTTCTCTTGTTGGCACACAATGCGTGTCGTAGATAAAACTCTCGTACGCCACTGAAGCGGGCAATTGAGCTTGGGGCACGAACCGAGGCAAACCCCTCACCCCATTAGCCGAAAGAGGGCTCACATGGGGCCATGGACTGACATGTGCATCTAGGTCCAACTGACCGCTCTGGGCATATCGATTCAAGGCCTTGGGCAAGCAGCCCAAGTCGTGCCACAGCGCGACAATGGCTCGACCGTGAGCTTCAAATCCTCTGAGCCAAGCTTGTTGCCAATCAATTTCAAACATGACCACTTTCAAAAGGGGTCTGATGCGGCGCTTGGTTACAAGACGCCATGGGTGGGTAGGGGCCCATCAAGCCATCAAATGCGCGGACCACTCAAGCGTCTCGCCAGCAAAAAGCGGCTTCAGAGCACCCTCACCAAAGGGGTACTCGACTTGAACTTCAAAAGATTGTTTTTGCAGACGAAGTCGTTGGGTGTTCTTCTCCAGACCATAAAACGCTGGGCCATTCAAACTCGCAAAACGTTCCAATTGATCCATTCGACCAGCTGCCTCAAAGGCACTGGCATACAAGGACATGGCCACGCTTGCCGTATAGCATCCAGCGCATGCGCTGGCATGCTCCTTTAAGGTGGCCAAATGAGGGGCGCTGTCGGTACCCAGAAAAAACCGTTCGTCTCCACTCGTTGCCGCCTCCAACAAAGCCATGCGATGCGTTTCTCGCTTGAGAACCGGCAGGCAATAGTAATGGGGCCTCAAGCCACCCTTGAAAATTGCATTGCGGTTCAACAACAAGTGGTGAGCGGTGAGCGTGGCGGCCAGCCCCTGATCAGCACTTTTGACGTACTCGCACGCTTGCTGCGTGGTGATGTGCTCAAAAACGATTTTTAATGCTGGAAAGTCTTTTCTCAATGGCTCCAAGTGACGATCGATGAAGACCGCCTCGCGGTCAAAAATATCTACACTCGGGTCTGTCACCTCACCGTGCACCAACAAGAGAAGACCGTGCCTTTGCATGGCGTCCAAAACGGGATAGATGCGTTTGATGTCGGTCACGCCCAAGTCGCTGTGGGTGGTGGCCCCTGCTGGATACAACTTCAAAGCGACGATGCCTTGTTCTTTCGCCACCGCAATTTCGCTGGGCTTGAGATGATCTGTCAAATACAAGGTCATCAAGGGCTCAAAACTCAAGTGTTTGGGCACGTTGCTTAAGATTCTTTCTTTGTAAGCCAAGGCGTCTTGGGTTTGTGTGAGCGGCACCTTTAAATTGGGCATGATCACCGCACGCGCAAATTGCTCAGCCGTATGGGGTACGACGGTCTTTAAAAAGTCCCCATCTCTCACATGCAAATGCCAGTCATCGGGTTGGATCAGGTCTAAGGTTTCCATGGCGTAGTTTTGATGGGATGCGGTTGATACAAAAAGCTAGGCGCGTGATTGAGCTTGAGGCGACTCAATGTTGGAGAATTTTACTTAAAAACTCTTTGGTTCTGGGAGTGCGTCGCTCGGGGTGATTGAAGAACTCGTCTTTGGAGCAATCCTCCAAAATCACCCCCCCAATGTCCATGAAGATCACGCGGTCACACACCTCTTTGGCAAACCCCATCTCATGCGTCACACAAATCATGGTCATGCCCTCGTGAGCCAGATTGACCATGACGTCCAGCACCTCTCCGACCATTTCAGGATCGAGCGCCGAGGTGGGCTCGTCAAAGAGCATGACTTTGGGATCCATTGACAAAGCCCTTGCAATGGCCACCCTTTGCTGCTGACCGCCAGAGAGCTGTCCGGGGTACTTGTCCTTGTGGGCCATCAAGCCAACTCGCTCCAAATACTTTAAGCCATGCGCCTTGGCCTCGTCCACACTTCTTGCCAAAACCTTGACTTGAGCGATGGTCAAATTCTCCATCACCGACAAGTGTCCAAAGAGTTCGAAATGCTGAAACACCATACCCACTTGACTTCTCAACTTGGGCAAGTCGGTGTCTGGGCCATGAACGGGGACGCCGTCGACAAAAATTTCACCCTTTTGAAAAGGCTCCAAGGCATTGATGGTCTTGATCAGCGTCGACTTTCCAGAACCCGACGGACCACAAATGACCACCACCTCGCCTTTTTCGATTCGAGTCGTGCAGTTGCTCAGCACTTGGGTTGGGCCATACCACTTCGAGACGTCTTTTAATTCAATCATGATGTGATCCCCTGCGAAATTGAAACATGGATGGGGCTTGGATCAAACCAAACTCATCTTTCTTTGTAAGTGCTTGACGAAGGCTGAGAGGCCATAACACATGACGAAATAAACCACCGCGGCCAACAAATACACCTCTTCAGGTCGACCATAGATCCTCCCAGCCGTGACAAAACCTTTCAGCAAATCGTAGGCTCCTATGGCATAGACCAAGGACGTGTCTTGAAACAGCACGATGGTTTGGGTGAGCAGCACCGGCACCATGTTGCGAAATGCTTGCGGCAAAACAATGAGTTGCATGCTTTGTGCATAGGTCATCCCAAGGGCCTGCGCAGCCAATTTTTGTCCCTTGCCCACCGACTCAATGCCCGCCCTCATGATTTCGCAAAAGAACGCCGCTTCAAAAGCTATGAAGGTGATGAAGGCAGACCACTCGGCACCAATGGACTTACCGATGAGCACGGGAATCAACAAATAAAACCACAAAATCACCATCACCAAGGGAATGGAGCGCATGCCGTTCACATAGGCGGCTGAAAGAGCCTTGAGCACCTTGGAGTTCGATAGCCGCATGAGAGCAAGCAAGGTACCAAAGACCAGACCACCCAGGGCTGCAACCGCTGTCAATTCCAGACTGAAGAGGAGTCCCTTTAAAATGAATTTATTGAACAAATCCCAGCTTAAAAATGAAACGTCCAAGTTCAACATCTCAATGCCCCGCATTCAGCGACGGGCCCTTGGAACTGGGTTGACCGGGGATCCGAAGCCTCACCTCGACCCAGGCAAGCAAACGGTTGATGGTGAGCGCAGAAATCATGTAGAGCACGGTCACGGCCAAATAAATCTCAATGCCTCTAGAGGTCTCTTCTTGGGCTTGCATCGCAAACATGGTGAGTTCGGTGATGGAGACGGCAAAAGCCACCGAGGAATTTTTCAATAAATTCATCGACTCGCTGGTCAAGGGCGGCAAAATGATCCTGAGCGCTGCTGGCAACAGCACATATCGGTACAGTTGCCAGGTCTTGAATCCCAAGGCCATCCCCGCATAACGCTGGCCCTTGGGCAAAGACTCAATGCCGGCTCGGAACTGTTCGGCAATTCTGGCAGAGGTGAACAAGCCCAAGGCGATCACCACCAACCAAAAAGAAGAAAACTGCTGCATCGCAGGAAACAACTTGGGCAGCACAAAATACCACAAGAAGATTTGCACCAGCAAAGGAATGTTTCGAAACAACTCCACCCAAGCTTGTCCCATGCGAGACAGCACTGGCGCGCCTTGCAGGGTTCTCATGACGCCGATCAAAGCCCCGCAGGGAATGGCCACACACCAAGCGGCCAAGGCAACCCCTAGCGTCCATCCCCAGGCTTGGAGCAACCACTCCAAATAGGTTCGACCGCCACCGTCATCTGTCAAGAATACCTGCCACTCAAGCGTCATCGGTCAAAGCCTTGAAAAATTCAAACTCCATTGAACAAGAGGGCATGCCAAATTTTTCAGCATGCCCTCTTGGCGTCAAATGGACAAAACAGCTACCCAATTATTTCTTGGCATAGTCTTCCATGGGTTTGTCATTGAGATTGGCCCAAGTCGCACGGGTGGTCTCGCTGGCTGGCAAACCCACACGTGTATTTTTAGGCGGAATGGGTTGGACAAACCATTTGTCGTAGGACTTGGCCAAGTCACCTGATTTGGCCATCTCACGGATGGTGTCATCGGCCACTTTCTTGAAAGCTGCATCGTCTTTTCTGATCATGATGGCGATGGGCTCGACGGACAACACTTCACCGACAATTTTGTAGTCAGCAGGGTTCTTGGACAAAGCAATGTTGCCCGCCAAAATTTGTCCATCCATCACGAAAGCATCGGCACGTCCAGACTCGAGCAATAAAAAGCTCTCCGCATGGTCTTTGCCATACACTTCCTTGAAGTCCACGCCAGCAGCTCTCTCGTGTTTACGCAAAATTTGCACCGACGTGGTTCCCGTGGTGGTTGCCACATTCTTGCCATTCAATTGGTTGATGCTCGTGATGCCCGAATTGGCCTTGACCGCAATGCGAACTTCTTCCACATAAGTGGTCAACGCAAAGGACACGTCCTTTTGTCTTGCGGTGTTGTTGGTGGTGGAGCCGCACTCAATGTCAACGGTTCCGTTTTGAACCAATGGGATCCTATTTTGGGAAGTCACGGAGACGTACTTGGTCTCCAATTTTTTCCCAACGGCTTTCTCTACATTGGCAATGATTTTTTGGCACACATCGATGTGAAAACCTACATACTTGCCGTCGCCCAAGGTGTAAGACAATGCGCCAGAGGAGTCGCGAACCCCCATGGTGATCTCGCCAGACGCTTTGACTTTGCCTAAGGTGTCATTGCTTTGTGCTAAAGCAGTGCCCGCTCCCCAGCTCAAACCCCAAGCAAGCACGGTCGCACATACAGTGAAGGGTGTTTTTTGAAAAATTCTCATGATCGGTTTTCTCCCAGGATACATACAAAATGGTTTAGGCTTCAGTTTATACAGATTTGGCCAGAATTTATCTTCCATAGCGCACCAAAACCTTGTTTTTTGGCCAACACTTGCACAAAGTCCTTCTTGTCAAACCGTTTGAATACCTAATTTGGCAAACAAAGCTTGATCCCCCGCCCATTCCGGGTTGCCCGTTGTCAAGAGTTTGTCACCATAAAAAATGGAATTGGCCCCTGCCAAAAAGCACATCGCTTGGATCGCCTCGCCCATTTCCTGGCGGCCAGCCGATAAACGCACATGCGCTTTGGGCATGGTGATTCTTGCAACGGCGATGGTTCTGACAAACTCCAAGGGATCCAAGGGCTTCGTTTCAGCAAGCGGTGTGCCTTGCACATGCACCAAATGGTTGATGGGCACTGAGTCCGGATAGGGACCTAGATTGGCCAATTGGTGAACGAGCCCGGCTCTTTGCTCTCGGGTCTCACCCATGCCAACGATGCCTCCACTGCACACATGCATGCCCGCTGAACGCACACTGGCAAGGGTCCTTAGGCGGTCTTCATAAACTCGGGTTGAAATGATGTCGCCATAAATTTCAGGAGCGGTATCCAAGTTGTGGTTGTAATAATCCAAGCCCGCGACCTTCAAAGCTTTGGCTTGATCTGAGCTGAGCATCCCTAAGGTGCAACACGTCTCAAGCTCCATGGCTTTGACCGCAGAAATCAGTGAAGCCACTTTTTCCACATCTCGGTCGTTGAGCTCTCGCCATGCCGCCCCCATGCAAAATCGGCTGGCCCCATTTTTTTTGGCCTCCAAGGCGGCTGCTTTGACCGCTTCCACGTCCAGCAATTTTGAGGCCTCTACGCCAGTGTCGTAATGGGCTGATTGAGGGCAATAGCCACAATCTTCAGGGCAACCGCCTGTTTTGATGGACAGCAAGCTTGAGAGTTGCACCTCATTGGCCGAGAAATGCGCGCGGTGAACACCTTGCGCCTTGAACATCAAATCATTGAAGGGCAAGTTGAACAAAGCCACGATCTCTGCAAGCGTCCAAGTCTCTTCGTTGGAAGGTGATGCAAAAGGTTCAGAGGCGGCTTTAGGCTGAAAACTCATGCGCACTTCAAGAGGCTTTGACGAAACTGAAGTATCAAGGCTGACGGCGGTTGTGGTGTTCATGGTTGGGGCAATGATAAAAGATCGGTCGTAGAATTTTTGGATTGGGAAGGTCTAGAATGAAGACCCGACTTACAGATCAAATGGGTTTGGCAAGGTACGCATCGTGACCCCCTTCAACCCTCGAAACCTAAGGGTTTATTGTAAAGCCTCAGATGCTCAAAAAGAAGCTCATGCGTCTCTGACGCTTGCTCCCCATCAGGGCCCAAGCATAAGGTAGTATATTGCGAATGTTCGCTTGGCAGTAGCCGTTTAAAGCCCACTTTTCAACCCTCCTACATTTCAACCGACAACGACCAAACAGCACAGATTTCCTTAATGGCCTCTCCATGAACTTGAACACCCCTCCTTCCGACTGGATCGCCCGAACGCTCAATGCCGTTTGGCATCCTTGCACACAAATGAAACAGCACGAGCTGTTTCCACCTGTGTGCATCACAAGGGGCAAAGGCCCGTGGCTCTATTCAGATCAAAACGACGCGTATTTGGATTGCATCAGCTCTTGGTGGACCAACCTCTTTGGGCATGCCAATGAACGCATCAACCAAGCCATCATCGATCAATTGAACAAGATCGAGCATGTCATG
>CAIMNS010000183.1 GCA_903842945.1 uncultured Burkholderiales bacterium | reverse complement strand
GGTCCCCAATCCCCCTGGAGGTGCGACAGACACTTTAGGTCGCATTTTTTCGACGAAGCTTTCAGACCTTCTTGGGCAGGCTGTGGTCATCGACAATAAACCTGGCTCCAATGGAAATTTATCCAGTGAATTAACAGCCAAGTCTGTTGCCGACGGCTACACGTTGTTGATCGCTCCTGATAGCCAAATTGTCATCAACCCACACCTCTACAGCAAAATGGGTGTGGATCCTGTTAAAGACTTACAACCTGTCTCTAGTCTTGTCAGCACACAGCTTTTACTGGCTGCAAACACTTCTCTGCCCATCAAGAACTTCAATGAGTTTTTAGACATTGCCAAGTCGTCAAATCCCCCCCTGGCCTATGCTTCCATCGGCAACGGAAGTTCTCATCATTTGGCCATGGAAATGCTTAAAACCCGCACGGGGATTTCATTGATGCATGTGCCTTACAAAGGGGGCGGGCCAGCAACCATGGCGATCTTGAGTGGCGAGGTTCCCATCATGTTTGGAGGCAATTCTGTTTCCGGACACATCAAATCGGGTAAATTGAAAGCGATTGCTTTGGCAGGAAAAAGACGATCCCCCTCCTACCCAGATGTGCCAACTCTGGGTGAGTTTTATCCAGGCTTGGAAATTAGCACCTGGATTGGCGTGTTTGCGCCAAGAGGCATGGCCCCAGAGGTTTTGTTCAAGTTGCGCTTGGCCATTCAAAAATCTTTGAACGATGCTGATATCCTTGAACGAATCAAAGCTGTAGGCGGATTGGATCCGTTTGCCACTTCAGCCGAGGAATTTTCTGAAATGATCAAAACCGATTTTTTGAAATATGGACCTGTCGTTAAAACCGCAGGGATTAAAGTTGATTGATTTGAATTTATGAACAAAAATAAAAAACCTCTTCAAATTTTGAAATCCAAAGTACCTTCGGTCCCAGCTGTTGAAAACGGACGCGATGTTCCCGTAAGTTCAGTAAGTTCTGATATGCTTTGGGGCAGTGATGTTATTGCAGAAATGCTCAGGCGCATAGGGATCGACTACATTGCGGTCAATCCTGGTGCTAGCTACAGAGGTCTGCATGACAGTTTGGTGAATTATCTGGGCAATGAACGGCCTCAGATGTTGACGTGCTTGCACGAAGAGCATGCTGTTGCTTTGGCACATGGGTATGCAAAAGTGACCGGTCGACCTATGGCTGCCGCAGTTCACAGCAATGTTGGTTTGATGCATGCAACGATGGCCATTTACAACGCATGGTGTGACCGCGCACCCGTGATCGTGATGGGTGCAACTGGCCCCGTCGACTCGATGCTCAGAAGACCCTGGATTGAATGGCTTCACACGTCCAAAGACCAAGGAGCCTTGGTAAGACCCTATGTCAAGTGGGACGATCAACCTGCATCGGTGGGCTCATCCATTGAGTCCTTGATTCGCGCCAACAACATCGCAAGGTCTGCGCCATGTGGCCCTGTCTACATTTGCCTCGATGTCACACTTCAGGAGGATGCCATTGGAGATGGGGTGAGCATTCCTTCTCTGGAACGCTTTGCCATGCCTGAGTCACCCGCACCGAGAGAGGACGATTTGACCACCTTGCTTGACTGGTCAACAAAAGCTAAAAACCTTGTTGTTCTTTTGGGGCGAGTCAGTCGGGATGAAAAGGCTTGGGGTGAGAGAATTAAATTGTTTGAAAAACTCGGTGCAAGGGTGATCACGGATTTAAAGACCGCCTCGTCATTTCCTTCGGATCATCCCTTGCACACTGGTGCCGCTGGGTTTAGGTTGTCGGCAGAGGACAAGGCACTCATCAAATCTGCTGATGTGGTGTTGAGTTTGGATTGGATCGATTTGGCTGGAGCCTTGAGGCAGGGTTATCGCTCTGATGCCGTCAGTGCAAAAATCATCAATGTGACCCTAGACGGTTTTCGCATCAATGGTTGGAGCATGGATCATCAGCAGTTGCCAATCTCGGATTTGACCATTGCAAGCACCCCTGAACACGTGGTGTCCGATCTGTTAAAACGACTGCCAAAAGGGTTTAAAAAGCCGTCAAAACTGCGTCAAAAAATGCTTAGACCCGCAAGCATCACCTTGTCGCAGTACCGTGAGCAAATCAGTTCATCTGCTCCGATGTCAAAGCGCTTCAAAGACACGCACAGCACGTCCTCCAGTGAAATTGACTTGACCACTTTGGCCCTGTGCGTCAACGAGTTCTTTGCCGCAACGCCCGTGTCACTTCTTCGTTTGCCTTTGGGGTGGCCGGGGGCGCATTGCCATTTCAAACACCCCTTGGACTATTTGGGTTTTGATGGCGGTGCTGGAATTGGTTCAGGCCCTGGCATGGTTGTGGGAGCGGCTTTGGCACTCAGGGGCTCGGAGCGTTTACCGGTTGCAATTTTGGGAGATGGGGATGTTTTGATGGGTGCAATGGCACTTTGGAGTGCTGCTCGGCACAAAATACCCTTGTTGGTGATTGTGGCTGATAATCGATCGTTTTTTAATGATGAAGCACACCAAGAGGCCGTTGCCAAACATCGCAACCGTGCTCCTGAAAATAAATGGATTGGCCAACGCTTGGACGATCCTGCCGTGGACATTGCAGAATTGGCCAAAGCCCAAGGCTGGCAAAGCATCGGTGGTGTCAGTTCGATCAAAGCATTGCAAGCAGCCTTAAAGACCGGTTCAAAAGTGGTTAAAAATGGGGGGTGTTTTTTAATTGATGCGCTCACACGACCGGGTTATGTTTCAAAAATGGGCTCAGATGAGTATTGAGTGTTAGGCTCCTGAAAAATCGAAATTTTCTCAGATCAACGTATGTTTAATTTTTTAAAATCTTTCTAATGATTAGAATTTTTTCATGTTTACTCGCATCGCTTATGTTGAGTTTTTGTGTTCATGCACAAAATTTCCCTACTAAAGCAATCAAGGTTGTGGTGGGCTTTGCCCCTGGTGGAGGCAGTGATTTTGTGGCGAGAACTTTGGCACAAGACTTAGGCGCAACGATAGGTCAGCAAGTGATTGTGGACAACAAAGTAGGCGTCGGGGGTGGTGTGGCGGCTCGCTTTGTTTCTGCTGCCGAGCCTGACGGATATACCTTGCTTTTGGGCAGTGCTGCGAACTTTGTCATCAATCCACTTTTATCTAAAAATCTACCCTATGACACGAGTGACTTTGTACCCGTCGCTGCGATTGCAAGATTCAGTTATGCCTTGCTGGTCAGAAAAGATTTAGCCTTGCGATCGGTTGCGGATTTGATTGCCTTTGCCAAGCAGAACCCTGAACAATTGACCATCGGGTCTGCGGGCAACGGCTCCAATACGCATATTGTTGCAACGGCGTTCTTGTTTGCAACGGGTACTCGCATGCGCCACATTCCCTACAAGGGCACTGCACCTGCGCTCACAGATCTGATGGGGGGCACCATCGATGTTCTATTTGACTCGACACCGACCGTCTACGCCATGATCAATGGGGGCTCACTCAGAGCGTTGGCGGTAACGGGTCCAGAGCGCGAGGCTGTTTTATCAGAGCTGCCAAGCTTGGCCGAGTTGGGGCTGAAATCCTTCAATGCGAGCAACTGGTTTGCAGTTTTTGCTCCTCGAAAGACGGCCCCAGAAATCATCAGCAAATTGAATGCCGCCGTCCAAAAAACGCTCTCCTTGCCCAAGGTCAAAAAACTCTATATCGATTCAGGAAACCAACCCATACCTGGCAGTGCCAGTGATCTCGATCAATTGGTCAAGAGCGAAACTGCGCTCTACAAAACACTGCTGAGCAACGCAAAAATAACTCTAGACTAAGTTCGTTTTAAAGAACGCAAGGGTTCTTTCCCAGGCAAGTTTGGCCGCAGTTTCAACGTAACGAGGCGTAGAGTTGTTGTTAAAGCCGTGCTGGGTTCCAGCATAGGTATAGGACTGGTAGGACACCTTGTTGGCCTTCAAGGCTGCTTCATAGGGCGGCCACATGGCATTGATACGAGGATCGTTTTCAGCAAAGTGCAATAAAACGGGCGCCTTGATGTTGACCACTTGTTCAGCTGCAGGTGCGTCGCCGTAAAATGGCGCAGCCGCTTGAACAGCCGTGCCAAGGGCGCAGGTCAGCGAATTGGTCACGCCTCCACCCCAGCAAAAACCAGTGATGCCGAGTTTGCCGTTCGACAAGGCGTGCGACTTTAAATAAAGAGCACTGTTTTTCATATCGGTCCAGAGTTTGACGGGATTGAGTTTCGCTTGCATGTCCTTGCCATCGTCGTCGTTGCCAGGGTAACCTCCAACGGGGGACAGTCCATCTGGCGCAAGAGCAATGAAACCTTCTGAAGCCAGCCTTCGAGCCACATCTTCAATGTGGGGATTGAGGCCTCGATTTTCATGAACCACCAAGACTGCTGGAGCGGGTCCAGGTTTTGTGGGTTGAACCAAGTACCCACGCATCTGGCCCGATGTACCACCTTCAGAAGGATAGTTCACGTATTGGGCTTTGATGCGGGGGTCGGTGAAGGAGATGGTTTGAGCTTGGACATATTCTGGAATCAGGGACTGAGCCATCAACAAACCACCAGCTGTCAGCGTGCTGGCTTTGGCAAAAAACTCTCGCCTGGCCATGGAACCATGGCAATATTCATCATAAAGGTCAAAGATGCGTTGATCAATTTGAATGGGGGGGGTGAGATCTTTCATCGTAGCTTTCCCTTTAAAGTTGGTGGCATGGTCTCTTAGATGTTGTTCGTGATGGATGGTGATGAACCAAAAACATCTTATTTGAGAGTTTTAAGTCAATTGTGATTAGAATTTAGAAACCATCTTTTTTTATCAATTATCCACATGTTCATTCCACGTCCAACGATCACCCGCCGCCAATCCCTTCAACTTTTAGGGGGTACTGCCCTGGGCTTGAACGCTTTGAGTTCAAGTGCTCAAAGTGAATGGCCGAGCAAACCCGTTCGCTGGATTGTTCCATTTGCGACTGGTGGAACCTCCAATATTGTTGCTAGGTCTGTGGCCAATGAATTAAGCAAGCAATTGGGGGTCCCCTTTTTGATTGACAACAAGGGCGGCGGCGGCGGCGTGCCTTCCATGCAAGAAATTGTTCGAACACCCGCTGATGGCTACACCTTGATTCTTGGCCACATTGGATCTTTGGCTGTCAATCCTTTGATTTATCCAGACAGCGGGTACGACGTGAACAAAGACTTCGCCCCTGTCACCTTGCTGGCAAAAGTGCCCAGTTTATTTGTGGTCCACAAGGATGTGCCTGTCAAAGACTTCAATTCTTTTGTGGCTTACGTCAAAGCTCGTCCAGGCCAATTGAATTACGCCTCTGCTGGCAATGCGAGCGCAGGGCATTTGGCCATTGAGGCTTTAAAGCTTGCAACGGGACTTTTTATCACGCACATTCCTTATCGTGGCACAGGACCTGCGCTGAACGATGTTTTGGCGGGTCGTATTCAGATTTTCTCTGCGGGGACGCCTGCATTGCTCCAGCACATTCGAAGTGGATCCTTGAAATGTTTGGCTGTGGGAACCCAGCAAAGAATCTCAGCGCTCCCTGAAGTCCCCACGGTGGCTGAGTGTGGGTACAAAGATTTTGAAACTGTGCAATGGTATGGCCTGAACGTCAAAGCGGGCACGCCTGTGGAAATCATCCATAAACTCCAACTCGAGTGTGCAAAGGCTTTGAGTGCGCCAGAGTTGGCCGCACGGTTTGAGTCTGAAAGCGCCGTCACGGGCGGTGGACCTTCAGTAGACTATGCAAGGTTCATCCAAAAAGAGCAGGCCCGCTGGAAAGAGGTGGTGATCAAAGGGCAGATCAAGCCAGCGTAGGCCACCTTGGATGGGGTAGAACGTCCTTATACATTGGATGTTCTATGTTGTGTTAGATCCCAAAGTCCTTCCTTGGGAGCCTGTCCAGTCGTTTTTTTATGGTGCATTCCCTTCAATTCAATTTTTTGCACCAATAAGGATGCACTTTAACAGTGCGTCTGATCGGAAATTCATTCATTTGGCACTTCTTTCTCCCTTTTATTGATATTTAAGTACTCTTTATTGCATGGATCGATCTCGGCATGAAGCTTGCGCTGGTATTCAAGCTTGAATACAAGATTGCGTCATGCATTGGATTCAATGTTTTTTTAAACATTTTTAAAGAGGTAATTTATGCAAAAAAGTCTTTGGAATCGTCGTGAATGGTTGTTGGGATCTGGATCGTTGGGAGCGGGGCTGTTGGCGGGTGGATTGCCTGGTTTGGCTGGTGCACAAACGTCCCTCACTGTTGGGTTCATCTATGTTGGGCCCAAAGATGATTATGGGTACAACCAAGCGCATGCAGAATCGGCTGCCGCACTTAAAAAAATGCCTGGCATCAAGGTGATAGAAGAGGAGAGCGTTCCAGAGACGCAGGCTGTCCAAAAAACCATGCAAGGCATGATTTCACAAGACGGGGCCACCTTGCTCTTTCCCACGTCTTATGGTTATTTTGACCCCCATATTTTGGCCATCGCTGCGAAGAACCCCAATGTGCGTTTTGCACACTGTGGGGGTTTGTGGAGCAAAGACAAGCATCCTTTGAACACAGGTAGCTATTTTGGTTATATCGATGAGGGTCAATATTTGAATGGTGTCATTGCAGGGCACATGACCAAGAGCAAGAAACTTGGATTTATAGCGGCCAAGCCAATTCCACAAGTGCTGGCCAACATCAACGCGTTTACATTGGGCGCCAGGTCGGTCAATCCCGCCATCACAACCACCGTGATCTTTACGGGCGACTGGTCTTTGCCTGTCAAAGAGGCTGAGGCGACCAACAGCTTGGCGGATCAAGGCGTGGATGTGTTCACCATGCACGTCGACTCACCCAAGGTGATTGTTGAGACGGCAGCCAAGAAGGGCAAGTTTGTTTGCGGCTATCACGCCAATCAAGCCAAGTTGGCCCCACAAGCCTATCTCACAGGTGCTGAGTGGAACTGGATCACTGCCGTTAATACGATGGTCGATGCGGCCAAAACGGGTAAGCCACATCCTAATTTCATTCGCGGTGGTTTAAAAGATGGGTTCATCAAAACATCTCCCTACGGTTCAATGGTGCCAGAGGCAGCGCGAAAAAATGCTGATGCCGTCAAAGCAAAAATGGTAAAAGGCGAATTCTCTATTTTTGCGGGCGAACTCAAAGACAACACGGGTAAGGTTGTCATTCCTAAGGGGGCAGCATTCAAGCAAACCGCCATTGAATTGGAATCCATGAATTACCTTGTCGAAGGTGTGATTGGTAAGTTCTAAACATTGACGTGTGAGGAACCAATATGAGCAATAAAAACATCAGTTTTTTAGAGGGATTTGTTCTTCCCTTTGTTGCTCTTATTGGTTCACTTTTTGTTTTTGGTTTGTTTGTTTTCGTTTCAGGTCAAAGTCCAGTTGAAGCATGGAAGCTGCTTTTTTTGGGTGCATTTGGCGATGCATTTTCGATTCAAAACACATTGCAGCGCGCCGCACCCTTGATGCTCACGGCCCTTTGTGTGGCGATTCCAGCCAATGCAGGCTTGACCGTCATTGGGGGAGAAGGATCCTTGTTGGTAGGTGCCTTGGCGTGTTCAGCCGTCCCCTATTTTTGGAGTGTTCCTTTGAACACTCAAGGCACTTGCATTTTGATGATGGCTTCTTGCATTGGCGGAGCATGCTGGATGTCTTTGGTGGGGGTCATGAGACAGTACAGGGGAGTCAATGAGACCATCAGCAGTTTGTTGCTGGCTTATTTGGCTGTCAATGTGTTCAAGCATTTGGTCGAAGGACCCATGCGAGATCCAGGCAGTTTGAACAAGCCATCGACCTTTGCCTTGAACCCTGAGTTGCTCATCGGTGGCATAGCTGGCTATGATGTTCATTGGGGTCTGGTATGGGGACTGGTGTTTTGTGTCCTTGCATCACTTTGGTTGAAATTCACTTCCCATGGATTCGCCACAAAAGTTGTGGGTGGTAACCCAAGGGCAGCAAGTTTTGTGGGCTTACCGACCAATGGTTTGATCATCACGGCATGTGCTCTTGGTGGTGCTGCGGCTGGTTTGGCTGGCGGATTTGAAATTGCGGCGATTCATACCGCCTCAAATGCATCTGTCATTGCGGGCTTGGGTTACACCGGCATTTTGGTCAGTTTTGCTGCAAGGCACAAGCCCATGCTGATTGTGCCGGTTGCCATTGTTTTAGGTGGCTTTGGATCAGCTGGAAGTTTGCTTCAAAGAAGACTGGGGTTGCCCGATGCTTCAATTCAAGTGCTGATGGGTTTTGCCTTTATTTTCATTTTGGCGGCTGAATCGGCCAGAGGCCGAATTCAGTGGTCTCGAATCTGGCGCTCTAAGATTGACCCCAATGCGCTAGGAGTTCGATAGTGGACGCGCAAACCATGCAGTTTTTGCTCTTGGCGGTATTGGGTGGTGCTGTTCGTGTGGGAACACCATTTCTATTTGTGAGTCTTGGAGAGTGCATCACAGAAAAATCCGGTCGAATCAATTTGGGACTGGAAGGTGTTTTGGTCTTGTCAGCGATGTCTGCATTTTTAATTGCAAACTTCTTTCATTCACCCTGGCTGGGTGTTGTGGGTGGTGCTCTGGTTGGCGGTTTGTTTGCGGCCATTCACGGTGCAATTTGCTCAGTTCGCAGAGTCAATGACATTGCCATGGGCATTGCTTGCATGATGCTTGGCATTGGAGCGGCGTTTTATATGGGTAAACCACTTATACAACTGAACGCTATTTCTTTGACAACCTTGAGCCTTGGGGCTTGGAGTTCATCCGAACAAGTCAGATCGGCTCTTGAGATCAATGTTCTTTTCCCCATTGGCATCGTGCTCACGCTTTTGATGTCTTGGGGTTTTAAAAATACGAAATGGGGCATGATCATTCGCATGGTGGGTGACTCCAGCGATGCTGCAAGAGCTCAAGGTGTTTCAGTCAACCTGGTCAGGTTTTTATCCACCATGTTAGGGGGTGCAATTGCGGGCATTGGTGGCGCATCACTCTCACTGTATTACCCGGGAGGTTGGAACGAGGGTTTATCCAGTGGTCAAGGATTGATCGCAGTGGCTCTTGTCATATTTGCGAAGTGGAAGCCCCTCTATTGTTTGTTGGCCGCCATGGTTTTTGGCGGTGCTGGTTCTCTCGGCCCAGCTTTACAGTCAGCTGGCATCAATGGCTATTACTACTTGTTCAATGCTGTGCCTTATTTTTTAACGCTGGTGATTTTGGTGATGACGTGTGAACCCGAAAGAGCATTGAGAGGTGCACCTTCAGAGCTTGGGAAAACGCAGTGAGTCGATAACTTTAAAAACGAGGTGATTTATGAATGGTTTGAGTGGATTAAACAAATCTCCCGCTGGTGTTGTTGTTGGACTGGTTCAACTGCAATTGCCTGTTGTTGAAACAACTGAGCATCTCGCGGCTCAGACCAAGAAAATTGTTTCTATGGTTGAAAAAGCTCGGAAAAGCTATCCTCAAATGGATCTGGTCGTGTTCCCTGAGTACGCTTTGCATGGTTTGTCCATGAGCACAGAGGATCAACTGATGGTGAGCTTGGATGGGCCTGAAGTCAGCGCCTTTAAAGAGGCCTGTATCGATCATCACATCTGGGGTTGTTTTTCTATCATGGAGAAAAATCCCAAAGGCAATCCCTACAACACAGGTTTGATCATTGATGACAAAGGACAACTTCAACTGTATTACCGCAAGTACCATCCATGGATTCCGGTCGAGGCTTGGGAGCCTGGAAATATGGCAATACCAGTGATCACAGGTCCCAAAGGTTTAAAAATTGGTTTGATCATTTGCCATGACGGTATGTTTCCTGAAATGGCGCGAGAGTGTGCCTACAAAGGTGCAGAACTCATGATCAGGACGGCAGGTTATACAGCGCCCATTAGGCACGCTTGGAAAATCACAAACCAAGCCAACGCTTTCCAAAATTTGATGGCTACGGCAAGTGTGTGTCTGTGTGGAAGTGATGGGACGTTTGACTCGATGGGTGAGGCGATGTTTTGTGATCACGAGGGACAGATCGTGAGCTTAGGGGGAGGGCGAGTCGATGAAATCATTTGCTCCGAAATTCGTGGGGATCTGATTCGTGAGGCACGTGCGAACTGGAGTGTAGAGAACAACATCTACCAACTCTACCACCGAGGGTATGTCGCAGTGAAGGGAGGTGCACAAGATTGTCCTTATACCTTCATGCAAGACATGGTGAATGGCCGTTACCTCTTGCCTTGGGATGAAACTATTGTGCACAAGGACGGATCATCTTGTGGCTTTGATGTTCCGAATCGATCGTTTATCGGCAATGAACAAAATTTATTAGAGGCCATGAAGGACAAATCATGATTCACCAAGTTCATTCGCAACCTTACGCTTGGCCGTTCGATGGTCAGTTGACACCTTTCAACACTGCATTGGTCATCATTGACATGCAAACAGATTTTTGTGGAGTTGGTGGGTATGTTGACAAAATGGGTTACGACCTCAGTCTAACGCGTGCTCCTATTGAGCCCATCAAGAAAGTACTTCATCTCGCTCGTGAAAAAGGGCTGCATATCATCCATACTCGAGAAGGACATCGACCAGATTTAAGTGACTTGCCGGCCAATAAAAAATGGCGCTCTCAACAAATCGGCGCTGGAATTGGAGACATGGGTCCATGTGGCCGTATATTGGTGAGGGGCGAGCCTGGATGGGAGATCATTTCAGAATTGGCTCCTTTGCCCCATGAAATCACCATCGACAAGCCAGGAAAAGGATCCTTCTACGCCACCGATCTTGAGTTGATTTTGCATACAAAACAGATTCGTAACTTGATTTTGACAGGCATCACGACCGATGTTTGTGTGCACACCACGATGAGAGACGCCAATGATCGTGGATTTGAATGTTTGATGTTGACCGATTGCACGGGCGCAACAGATTACAACAATTATTTGGCTGCCATTGGCATGATCAAAATGCAAGGCGGGGTTTTTGGAGCGGTTGCGACCTCTGAGCAGTTGATTCACTGTATTGAAAAGTTTTGAACATGAATTCTGCTATCTCTCTTGAAAGCTACAAACTAACCAAGAGATTTGGTGGTTTTACCGCACTTGATGGTGTGTCGATCAAAGTGAGACCAGGAACCGTCCATGCTTTGCTTGGAGAAAATGGAGCGGGTAAAAGTACATTTGTCAAATGTTTGGTCGGTTATTACAAAAGCGATGAAGGGGCTGTTTTGATCGATGATCGTGAAACGAACATTGAATCTCCAACAGATGCTCGTAATTTGGGCATTGGGATGGTTTATCAGCATTTCACTGTAGTTCCTGGAATGACCGTCGCCGAAAACCTGCTTTTGTCTCAAGGTGAAATACCCAATGTGATCCCTTGGGGGAAGGTGCGAGATGCATTGAGTAAATTTATGGAAAGCGCACCCTTCAAACTAGATTTGGACGCGACGCCCATGGACTTATCAGCAGGTGAGAAGCAAAAGCTTGAAATTCTCAAGCAGATCTTATTGCATCCTCGATTGTTGATCTTGGATGAGCCGACCTCAGTTTTAACACCTGACGAAGCAGACGAAGTCCTCTATGCATTAAGAGCGAGCGCACACCGCAAAGAGTGTTCGATCATCATGATCACCCACAAATTTAGAGAGGTGATGGCTTATTGTGACGATGTTTCCGTTTTAAGAAGAGGGGCACTGGTTTTGAGCAAAGAAGTCTCTGAGACCCATTCTGATGAACTTGCAAGCGCAATGATCGGATCATCAGAAAGTCAATCATCTGCAAAATCCTCAACCTCCAAAGAGATAATGAACTCTTCATCTTCAAGCGTCTTGTCGGTCACACATTTGACGGCATTTGGAGACAGAGGGCAATTGGCTCTCAACGACATCAGTTTTGAGGTTTCAAAAGGTGAAATTTTGGGGCTGGCTGGTGTGTCTGGAAACGGTCAAAAGGAGTTGCTGGAGACGTTGACGGGTCAAAGAACCATCTTGTCCGGTGAAATTTCAATCTCAGGTCATTCTTTTCAAGCTAACAGGGCGCAAAATCAATCTTTGTTGGTCAGAGGCTTGCCCGAGGAGCCATTGATCAATGCATGCGTCAGAGGCATGACCGTTGAGGAAAATTTAGCGCTGAGGGATTTTGATGAAGCCGAGTTTTCAAAATTTGGTTTCATCAGTTGGTCCAAACTTAGGCATAAGGCAAAAGCCGCTATTGCAGAGTATGCCATCAAAACTTCTGGGCCAGAGGCTCCAATAGGTGAGCTCTCGGGTGGAAATATTCAACGCGTGGTGTTGGCAAGAGAGTTGTCAAAACAGGCCAACGTTTTACTGGTAAGCAATGCAACATTTGGACTCGATTTTGCGGCAACTCAGGAAATCAGAAATCGTTTGATCGCAGCCAGAAACACCGGTACCTCTATACTACTCATCAGCGAAGACTTGGATGAAATATTGGAGTTGTCTGATCGCATTGCAGTCATCAGTTCTGGAAAGATCGTTCATACAGTGGCGTCAAGCAAGGCCAACCGTCAAACCTTGGGCTCCTACATGGCCGGTGAACGTCAAGAGTTAGAGAGCATACTTTGAACAATCTGACCCTCATTGAGAATGCAAAACCCTTTGGGTTTCCCTTGTCCATTCATTCCGCTGCCTTGATCATCATTGACATGCAAAGAGACTTTGTAGAGCCAGGTGGTTTTGGTGAGAGTCTAGGTAACCGCGTCCAACCCCTGCAAGACATCATCCCCGTGGTCAAGCATGTGCTGACATATTGGCGGCAAAAGGAGGGCTTGGTCATACATACGCGTGAATCACACTTGGCCGATCTGTCTGACTGCCCTGTTTCTAAAAGAGATCGTGGAAACCCCACTTTGAGAATTGGAGACAGTGGGCCTATGGGGAGAATATTGATAAGGGGCGAAGCAGGTAACGCAATCGTCGATGAACTGACGCCCTTGCACAACGAAGTGGTGATCGATAAGCCTGGAAAAGGTGCATTCTATGGAACCGATCTTCATAGACTTTTACAAAGCCTTGGCATCGATCAATTGATATTCATGGGTGTCACGACAGAGGTTTGTGTACAAACTTCCATGCGTGAAGCAAATGACCGAGGGTATGAGTGTCTATTGCTAGAGGATGCAACGGCAAGTTATTTCCCACACTTTAAACTTGCTACATTGGACATGATCACTGCACAAGGGGCTATTGTAGGCTGGACGTGCACTTCTGAAGAATTCTTAAAAGTGATTGAAAAAAATGAATGAAAAATTGTTGACATTGAGCGATTGGAAGGGGGCTTATGAGAATCTCAATGCCAATCCTACAGATTTGATACAAGAATTACATGCAAGCATTGACAAGAGCGATCCTGCATGGATCAGTCTGTGCTCTGACGATTTTTTAAATGTACAACTCAAAAAACTTGAATCCCTTGACCGGTTGAAATGTCCACTTTATGGTGTTCCATTTGCGATCAAAGACAATATCGATGCACTTGGTTTCAATACAACAGCAGCATGTCCGAAGTTTTCATTCGCCCCCGAACAAAACGCCACCCTTGTCACTCGATTACAAAAAGCAGGTGCAATACTCATAGGTAAAACCAATCTGGACCAATTTGCTACAGGGTTGGTAGGTGTCAGGTCACCCTACGGACATGTGCCCAATACTTTCAATGAGGCGTACATCAGTGGTGGGTCAAGCTCTGGATCGGCTTCGGTTGTGGCGCGCGGTCTTGTGCCTTTTGCGATCGGAACTGACACGGCTGGATCTGGTCGTATTCCGGCCGGATTTAATAATATTGTTGGCTTAAAGCCAACCCCAGGCTCAGTTCCCATGAAAGGGGTTCTTCCAGCTTGTAAAACGATCGATGTGTTTTCTATCTTTGCTTTGACCGTTGCAGATGCTTCCACCGTTTTGAGTTTGTTACAAGGGACAGACGATGAGCCCGTCTTTAATTGTTTCCAATATATGCAAGCTTGGTTTGGAGATGGGCAGAGAAAATTAAAAGTAGGCATTCCGAAGAATTCGCATTGTGATGAGCGAGTTGGCTACCAAACGTCCTTTGATCAATCCATTGAAAAGTTAAATGCATTGAACTTTGATGTGGTTGAAATTGAAATGGGCACCTTGAATGAAGTTGCGAAACTTCTCTACGAGGGTCCATGGGTATCGGAAAGATACTCTGTCATTCAAGGTCTCTTGTCTAGTCATCCCCATCATATTGACCCAACAGTGAAAAAAGTCATTGAAAAAGCCAATGATTTTGATTCTAAAGATACCTTCAATGCGATGTATCGTTTGGCCGAATTAAAGGTTTTGGCAAATGCCATTTGGATAAATGTGGATGTCTTGATGGTTCCTACTGCTCCAACACTGCCCACCCTGAGCGAAGTGGCGCTGGAGCCTATCAAAAAGAATTCAGAGTTGGGAGAGTTTACAAATTTTGTCAATTTATTGGGGTGGTGTGCCATCTCTGTACCAGCGGCATTGACTTCCATGGGCTTGCCCTTTGGGGTGACCTTCATTGCACCTGGAGGTTTTGAACATGCGCTGATCAGTTTGGGGCATGATTGGCAAGCCCATTGTGAGTTGCCACTGGGTGCGAATCTGGAAGATTATTCCCAACAAGATAGGAATCTTTCATCGATGCCCCTAAAGGCAGATGATATCCAAATCGCTGTGGTAGGCGCTCATTTAAAAGGTTTTCCATTGCATTGGCAATTGCAGCAAAGGCACTGCAAATTTGTCACGGTAACTAAAACTTCAAATGCCTATCAATTGGTTGCTTTGGATGCTAGTGTTCCGCCAAAGCCTGGACTCCTCCGTGTCAATGAAGGTGGTTCTTCCATTGAGGTCGAACTGTACCGAATGCCTTCTAGTGAAGTAGGATCTTTTCTAGGCCTTATACAACATCCACTGGGTTTAGGTTCTATAGAGTTGGAGAACGGTGAGTGGGTGAAGGGGTTTGTTTGTGAAGCAGCTGGTATTGATCGTTCAAAAGATATCAGCCACTTTGGAGGATGGAGAAAATACACGGCGTCTATTTCATGAGCGATCTTCAAGTTAATCTCCAACACGTAGTTGATGAAATCACTGACGTTTTCTACGCTTATGAAAAAGCTTTGATGTCCAATGATGTAATCGCCTTGAGGGCTTATTTTTGGGATGATCCTCGTGTAACACGCTACGGGATCGCTGACAAACAATGGGGGATCGATGAGCTAGATGCTTATCGTCAATCTGTGCCAACACCGGAGTTTACCCGCGAGCTTTCAGATCTTAGGATAACCACGGTTGGTGAATCCTTTGCAACGGTACAAGTTGAATTTGTTCGATCAGACAGTGATTTAAGGGGATTTCAAACACAATCTTGGGTCAAATTCAACGCTGGCTGGAAAATCATCTCCGCTCATGTCAGCATGATTGCATGGGAGTCCTGAAATGATTGATGCAAATCTATCTCACTCATCGTTGCAGATCTCTGACCACGGCCTCTCTGCTAAATCAAATGCATCGTTGGCGCAGCAAGCTGTTGAATCCATCAAAGAGTTGATTTTTAATTTTGATTTGATCCCTGGCGAGCGTTTTTCTGAAGCTGATCTGACTCAAAGACTCCACATCAGTCGTACACCATTGCGTCAAGCCTTACAGCAACTAGAGCAGCAAGGGTTTCTACAAGTTCTACCCAAAATGGGATGGTTTGTAGCTCCCATTGATTTTGAAGCCATCGATGAGTTGTACGATTTAAGAATATTGCTAGAAATAAATGCCATTGGTGATTTGATCGATCATGGGAAAACTGACTTGCTCGAACCCTTGAATCAATTTTGGTTAAAAGAACCCAACGCGTATGTCACCGATGCCAAGTCAGTGGGCCATCACGATGAAATATTTCACTTTTCAATTGTCGCCAGTGCGGGAAATAAAGAAATATTAAAGATCTATCAACAACTTACGGATCGAATTCGGTTGATTAGGCGACTTGATTTCATTAAATCCCAAAGAATTGAAGCTACGTACAAAGAACATGCGGCTGTATTGAATGCCATTCAAAGCAAAAGGAAATCTGAAGCGCAACGCCTGATCAAGGCTCATATCAGTCAAAGCAAGATTGAAGCTAGAAAGATCACTTTAGACGAACTCTACAAAGCTAAAATTCGCGCTACAAGTCTGCAAAAGATTTACAATTAGTACTTATGTATTAATTGATTGGTATTTTTATTTGAGTTGAACAAATTACTGCACGATTACCCCTTCTACTATTAAGTTACATAGTCTGGACCCGATTCAAGGATGTCAGTCAAATAGGTTAGAAAAATTGGTTTCTTTCTTAGGCTTTAGAAAAGTCAATCGGGAGCAATTCATGGGATATATCATCTCTTTTATGTTGGGTGTCTTTGTGGCGACTGTAGGCTTTAGCAATGTCGCGGTGGTGATCGATAAAACCGTGCACAAAGCACAGGTCTATATGCTTGAAAGCGTCAAGTCAAATTGATAGGAGTTAACGGAAAAGTTGACCAATCAACTCTAAACAGAAAATTGAAACTTGATTTTCAGTGGAGTCCAACCACCATGTTTCGTTTCTGAAATCGGTCAAATTAAAGATAGAGGAAAGAAACAGGATCAAAAATATACCTGTGACAAGACCAAATACAGAGCCAATGAATCTGTGACCTGGAACAGCATCAACTTGCTTGAAAATAGAGCTATGTAGGTTTCTAACAAGATAAAAAATCGAAAAAACAATAACGAATGCACCTTCTAAGTGCACTATCTTTTTTGTATCTAGGCTCAATTCTGGCAAGAAAACGATTAAAAATACACCAGAGTTGATTCTTTGAGAAATGAAGTACAGCACCACGAACATGGACATGTAGTAAGCCTGAAAAGTCCAACCCTTCCAAGCTCCCAGGCCCATACAAACCAAGAGCAAAACCAAGGATAAATAATTTAAGTAGCTCATCAAATAGTGAAAAAACAGAGATATTTCATTTTCATCTTTGTTGGTATTCTAAGGGAAACTACTACACATCACTAGAAGAATTTGATCTCCTCAAGGCAAAACATACTTTTTGAGTGAATTCCAACATGGCTCAATGAGTTTAGGTTCAAAGTTAGCGAACTTACCAAAGTTGATCAATCCAAAGTATCAATGGCGTGTGCATCAGAAGCAAACGTCAAGATTCCCTTTCTTATCGTCAAGGCAAAACCATCGAGATAGGGCAACAAATCGAATGAAGGAACTTTGCGACTAGGGTTATCCTTGGTACCTGCTTTCTAGTTCAAAGTAAACTAGAGTCTGTTGCTTCAGATTATTTTTTTATGCTTAATTTGATGGGTACGAACGTATGTTGCTCTGTTTTGTTGATCGGGATGGTTTGATTCTCGAAGCAATTTGAGGAACATTGACCGATCCATCTGTTGCGCTCAATCGAAAGCTGCCAGTAACGATAATTGAGTGCTGATTGAGTTAATAATTTTTTTACTCCTTCTTGTGTACTTGTTCAATCAAACGATACCTCTCAATACAGCTAGCCTATTTAGGTTTGCAGTTTTTATTTCATTTGTTTTGATCTTTAAATGCGTTTTTGCACAAGATTTTCCTAGCAAGCAATTCAAGATCATTGTTCCCTCTGCCTCTGGAGGTGGAACCGATATTTTGGCAAGATCGGTTGCTCAAAAAATAAGTGAAACTTTAAAACAGTCAGCCATTGTTGAAAACAGAACAGGTGGTGGCTCCATTGTCGGCTCTGAATATGTAGCACGGTCTTTGAGCGATGGTCATACCATCTTGATGGGATCAATCGCCAATATGGTGATGAACAAAATATTGATTCAAAAATTACCCTACGACCCAGAGAAAGACTTTGTACCTATCGGATACATTTCAGCTTATCCATTTGTATTGATGGCAAGGACCGACTTGCCGATCAATAATTTCCAAGAGTTTGTACAGTACGTCAAAAGTCGTCCTGACAAGCTTTCTTTTGGCTCTGCTGGCATAGGTACATTGCAACATGTTTGGTTTTCGGTCTTGCTCAACAACTTGAATTTGCAAGTGCTGCACATTCCATTCAAGGGTGCCGCTCCAGTACATCAAGAGATGTTAGGTGGGCGAATTGATTTCATGTTCGACAATATTTCAGCTGCCAAACAGTACGTCTTATCCAGACGTCTTAAAGGGATTGTTGTTTCATCAGTGGATAGAACTGTCTTGCTTCCAAATGTACCAACCATCAATGAGTCTGGCGTCACAAAATTTGATGGTGAGAGCTGGTTTGGCCTGTTTTTGCCTGTCAACACGCCAACGAACATCGTCAATAAACTCAGGCAGGTCATGTCTGACATCAACAAGGATATAGATTTTGTATCTAAAATTGAACGTGACGGAGGACGCATGCTCAATATGAGCCCAGAAAACCAAAATATTTTTTTGCGAGATGAAATCATCAAATGGTCAGTTGCCATTCAAAAAATACAAGTAAGCATTGAATAATTTTTTGCAATTTTGTATTTCTTATCTTTTTAACCATCACTAAAGGCCAACAATGTCACCCCATATTGATACAGACCGGTTACTTTTCCCCAGGTTAGGTTTTATTTACAACTTCGTGAATCCATATTTATGGACAATTTTCCGAATTCTTTTGGGTCTATGGCTTATTCCTCACGGATATCCAAAATTGTTTGGCGATGATGCAATACCAGCATCAAAAAACTTTGTTAATTTCGGCTGGGATTATCCTATTTTGTGGGCGTACTTTATTGGATGTCTAGAGTTCTTTGGTGGCATATTTTTAGTGCTTGGTCTAGGAACTCGCCTTGTCGCACTGATGGTTGCAGTACAAATGTTTGTGATTTCATTTGCAGTTCTTTTCCCAACCTGGGGTTGGGGTAAAAAAGGCATGGAATATGCATTGCTTTGGGGATTGTTATGTTTGATCTTGGTGATCAAGGGCGGTGGTAAGTATTCTGCAGATCGCTTCTTACCAAAAGAGTTATGAGCATGAACACACAAGAAATTCAAAGGCGTAGCATTTTAGGTGCTGGTGTGATGGCCATGGCTGGTGTATCGAATGCTCAGCAAACGACGTTAACTGCTAAGCAAAGAAAAACTTTTGTACTTATTCATGGTGCTTGGCATGGAGGGTGGTGTTGGTCTAGGGTTTCGGATTTATTGCTTTCCCAGGGCCACAGAGTCTATGCACCCTCTTTGACAGGCAATGGGGATCGCTCTCACTTAATGAGTAAAGATATCAACTTAGACACACATATTGCAGACATTGTGAATTTGTTTAAGTGGGAAGATTTAAAGGACGTGTGTCTTGTAGCTCATTCATACGGCGGTTGGCCTGTCTCTGGAGCGCTTGAACAGGTTTACACCAAAGTATCTTCACTCATTTTGTTGGATGCATTCAAGCCAGAAAATGGCCAAAAGGGCGTTGATATGGCCTCTGATTTCAGTCGCAAAGCTTTGGTCGAGGCCGTTGCAAAGGGCGAGGCTGGTCGAAAAGCTCCGCCTGCAAGTTCATTTTCTTTACATGAAAAAAATTGGGCATGGTTACAAGAAAAGATGACACCCCAGCCCAACGGAGTTGCGACACAAGCCATTCAATTGACTGGCGCTAGAGAAAAAGTTGCTAAGAAGACGTACATCAGGGCTCCCAAGTACCCACAAACCTCGTTTGATCAAGCGCTGGCCCAATGCAGTGCAGATCCTTCTTGGAAAACCTTTGTGATGCCTGAAACAGGACATGATGTGATGGTTGATGAACCAGAGAAGTTGTGTGAGATTTTTTTGCAGGTTGCTTGAGTTTTGACTTGGCTGTGCAACTTTCTTACCAAGCTGCGACTGCTCCATCTGTTCTTGGTTCAGTTCCTCCACAAAGAATGCCCTGATCATTCCTCCAGATGATTTGACCTCTACCTAAAGCAACCCGGTTGTTGTTCCAGGCAACCTCATGGCCTAGACCTTCAAGGCCGTAGAACAAGTGATCGGAAGTCGATCTTTCTATGGCCACTTTGTTACCTTCTTTCCATTCCCAACGAGGTGCATCAAGGGATGCTTGTGGATTAAGGCCAAAATCAACCGTGTTCATCACCATTTGGACATGCCCTTGAGGTTGCATAAAACCTCCCATCACGCCAAAGGGCCCAACGGCTTTTCCGTCTTTGGTTAAGAATCCTGGAATGATGGTGTGGTAAGGCCGTTTTCCAGGTTCAATGACATTAGGATGCCCGGCCTCAAGTGAAAAATTGTTACCTCGGTTGTGAAGGGAAATGCCAGTTCCTGGTACAACCAATCCAGAGCCAAATCCCATGTAATTGCTCTGAATCATAGAGACCATGTTACCGAACTTGTCTGCGGTAGATAAGTAAACTGTTCCGCCCTTTGGTGGGATACCTGCAATTGGAATTCGAGCCTGTGATCCAATCAGTTTTCTTCGAATGCTAGCGTAGTCATCGCTCAATAAATCTTTTACGCTGACTCGCATATGCGAAGGTTCTGAAATATGAGCAAAACCATCGCTGTATGCAAGTTTAATGGCCTCAATTTGGTGGTGATAGGTATGAAGACTGTCACGATCCGTAAAGTCAAAACCTTTTAAAACATTAAGCGCCAGCAAGGCAACCAAGCCGTGACCGTTTGGTGGAATTTCCCACACATCATAACCACGATAATTCACAGAAATGGGGTCACACCAATCAACTTTGAAGGCTTCTAGGTCACTTTCTTGAATGAAGCCACCAATGCTTGACATGAAGGCCGCGATTTTTTGCGAGAGTTCCCCTCTGTAAAATGAATTGGCATTTGTCTGAGCAATTGAAGAAAGCGTTTTAGCGTGATCGGGAAGTCGAACAAGCTCTCCTGGCCTTGGCGCCCCATTGGGAGCAAATGTATCGAACCAGTGGCGAAAGTACTCTTGCGTGAAGTTTCCCTTGAATTCTCGGTGTTGTTGAGCCCAAGAATATGCAATGGACGGAGAAACTGGAAACCCCTCAGATGCCAATTCAATAGCTTGAGCAAGCGTGTCGCTGAGGGACATCGTCCCAAAGCGTTCATTCATTGCAGCCCAGCCAGCTGGTGTGCCTGGAATCGTGACTGGTAATGGGCCCCATTTGGGCATCTGTTGCAAGCCAAGGCCATGTACTTTTTCAAGGTTCAATGACATGGGTGCAGGACCACTCGCATTGAGGCCATGCAAGTGATCTTTGTGCCAAATCAAGGCAAAACAGTCCCCTCCAATTCCATTGGCAGTGGGTTCTACGACACTCAGGGCTGCAGCTGTTGCAACGGCTGCATCTATGGCATTGCCTCCTTGTTGAAGAACATTCAGTCCAACTTGTGCAGCTAAAGGTTGTGAAGTTGCCACCATACCATTTTTAGCAAAAACAGCGTTTCTTCTGGAGGAGTAAGGATAGCTTAGGTAATCTAGGTGGTTCATATGATAAAAGTGCAACTGGAGGTATCAAGGCAAAAAGTTAAACAATCGATGCTTTGACTTATTTTAAAGTCAATTCTTGACGCCCAACAAGTTTATTGGTCTAAAGATCAGATGAAGGACCAGCACTTGAATAAAGTGTTGACTTTCAACTTTAGGGGCCCACATTGGAGTTGCAGTTGTTGAAGCGCCAAAGAAACTAAAAAAACTGAACCTATTTGAGCTTTTTTAGGTGTAAGGTAAGATAAGGTGTTACTTTGTTATGACAATTAAGAAATCAATGAAAAAAATAAAATTACTGTTTTGGTATGTATCTGTCTGTCTATTGCCGACCCTATGCCCACAAGCTTTTGCGCAGTCTTACCCATCAAAACCAATTAAAATTTTGGTGGGTTTTTCTCCTGGCGGCGTACCAGATATTGCTGCAAGAGTGATTTCTCAAAAATTGACTGAAAAATGGGGGCAGTCGGTGATAGTTGAAAACAAGCTTGGAGCAGGAAGTAATATTGCTGCGCAAGCTTTGTCAACTTCTTCGCCTGATGGCTATACACTTTTGTCCATATCTTCAGCTCACACTATTGCTCCAAGTATTTACAGCAAGCTTGCCTTTGATCCCCAAAAAGATTTCAGTGGAGTAACTCTCACTTCTACGGGGCCTGCTTTTGTTATTGTGTCTCCCCAGATAGGAGTCAATACCATGGGCGAGTTTTTAGCTTTGGCACGAGCAAAGCCAGGGCAATTGAATTTTGCCTCTGCGGGTACGGGTAGCGGTTCTCACTTCGCCATTGAACTTTTGAAATCGCAAACCCATATTGATCTTGTTCATATTCCTTTCAAAGGCATACCTGAAGCTTTAACGGAAACGATGGCGGGAAGAACCCATATCTTTATTTCTCCGTATGCTACGGCTGTTCAATTGGTCAAGGAGGGAAAGGCCAAAGCAATTGCTGTGACCAGCTTATCTCGTGTTGCGGATTTTCCAGATTTACCTACAGTATCTGAAGCGGGTGTGCCTGGGTACAAGTGGATTTTTTGGTATGCTATCTTGGCGCCAGCTAAAACGCCTAAGCCAATTTTGGATAAATTAAACCAAGAAATTGCAAATATTTTAAAACTTACTGACGTTAAAAATAAATTTCAACCTCTTGGTATTGATCCTATTTCGAACTCTCCAGAAGAGATGGATCGATTAATTGTTGAGGAAATTGCTAACTTTAAAAAATTGGCATCAGCTGCGCAGATTAAACCGGAGTAAGATTTGAAGATCAGTTTCAAAAAAATTGGTATTGTCTTTGTAGCAATCTTACTGACATCAAAAATCAGTTGTTCTATTGCTGCTGAGTCAGAAGTGGTTCGCGTCAGTGGATTTCCAAATGCCAAAGTTTTGCCAATTTACATTGGTATCAGCAAAGAAATTTTTAAAAAGAATGGCATACAGGTTGAATTGAATTTGACTGAAAGTTCAAGCCAACAGCGTCTTGACTTGGCATCAGCTCGAATTGATGTCGTGCATTCAGCACTTGATAATGCACTGGCAATGATAGAAGTTGCAAAGGAAGATGTGGTCATTGTCTCTGGAGGCGACGGAGGAATGAATGAATTTTTTGTCCAACCTGATATTCATACATTTTCGGACCTTAGAGGTAAAACTGTCATTGTTGATGCCGTAGATACTGCTTACGCACTACAGGCCAAAAAAATTCTATTGCGTTATGGTTTACAAGAAGGTCGTGATTATTTGGTCAAACCAGCTGGTGCAATAGTCTATAGGTACAAGGCGCTGATAGAAAATAAAAATAATTCTGCTGCAATTCTCAATTTACCTTTCAATGTTCAAGCTCAGGAACTAGGTATGCGAAGCCTTGGGCGCTTGGTTGATTTACTAGGGCCCTATCAAGCCGTTGGAACCTTTGTCATGAGAAGCTGGGGAAAAGAAAACCCCGATCTTTTGAAACGCTATTTAAAGGCGTATATTGAATCCTTGCGTTGGATTAGAGATCCTGTAAATAAAGAGTTTTGTGTTTCCGTACTTAAGTCAAAATTAAATTTATCTGATTTTGCTGCAAATCGAACCTACGACTTGCTCAATGAGCCAGGATTTGGTTTTAACCTGGATGCAAAATTAGATGATCAGGGATTCAGAAATATGCTTGATTTGCGTGATGAAATACAAGCTGGCGGTTTAAAGACAAATAAGCCCATTGAGTCATATATTGATTTGAGTTTTTATAACAAAGCCATAAAGGAACTGCAATTCAAAGATTAGCTCCAAATCTCAGTGATCTCCTGAGTTTTGACCACTGGCGTAATCCAACTTCTCAGAAAGTCCAGGCTCCTTTGATGTGCAACCTCTGTGTAAGAGCCACAAGCATCTTCCGCCACGACACTAAAATAGCCTAAGGATGCGGCATGTCGACATGTAAACTCAATTCCAATATCGGTGGCCACTCCAGCAAAAACCAGAGTTTTGATACCTAGGGTTTTTAAACGCAGATCTAATGGCGTGTCGATAAAAAAAGAGGGCTGACTTTTTTCAAGAACGATATGTCCTTGTCTAGGCTCTAATCCTTCTATGTATTGAGCGTCGAACATTCCTGCTTTCATTGTTTCGACCAGAAAATTGGGGTCTTTTACATTTTGTTTTTTCATTAAAAACATAAGAAAGGGTTCGGTGGTTAACTCAAGAGACGGGAGGATGTGTTTGCTCCAAAAGACGGGTATTTGGTGCTTATCTGCGCAATCTAAAAGTAAATTTGCATTAACTCTAATTTGAGCTAAGTTGCTGGCTTTACCTGCGAGACCGTTTTGCATATCCCACATGATGAGCGCAACCTTGTTGGTTTGAATAAAATCGGACAAAGATGTTGGAAGAAACTTGTTTTTAAAGGTGTTCATCATGAGATATTTATTTGTCTATAGGCGTGATTCTATCTAGTTCTCGCTGAATGTTGATAAATTACATGTCATCTCTTTAATTCATACGTTTTAATAAATGATACGATGCATCCTTATTAAGCTTTATTTTTTAAGGATCCATCATGAGTGATTCCAACAAAAGTAATCAAAAAAATGGTCGATTGATTTCGGATTCAGCTCTTTAAGAGTTAAAAGAAATTAGTCATCTTCAACTCTTCTTTAATTTAACTGTGTATTTGAAATGATACTTAACAAAATAGTCGATAAAAAACAAAGTCTTCAGAATATTTTTCGAAGTGGTCATGTTCACCGAATACCATGTGCATACGATGGTATTTCAGCAAAAATTGCTGAAAAGTCAGGATTCAAAGCTGTTGCTTTTTCTGGCAATGCGGTATCAGCAAGCCTACTTGGAATGCCCGATATTGGTGTTCTGGGCATGAGCGAAAATATCTCGCATGCTTCAAGGATTTCGCAAAATTTATCCATTCCTCTTATTTGTGATGCAGATACAGGTTACGGAGGAATCATGAATGTCATTAGAACGGTCAGAGAGTTTGAGCTCAGTGGGATTTCTGGCATACATATTGAAGATCAGGTGACACCCAAAAGATGTGGATTACTGCCCCAAGGTATTCCTGTTGTAGATATTTCGGAGCAAGTGATCAAAATCAAGGCTGCCGTAGAGGCGAGAACTTCAAAAGATTTTTTAATCATCGCTCGAACGGATGCAAAATCCATGCATGGACTAGAAATCGCTGCTCAGCGAGCAAGGGCTTATATAGAATCTGGAGCAGATGCGGCTTTGGTCATGGGTGCCAATACTCCTGAAGAGTTACGTTATGTCGCCTCCATTGTGAAAGCCCCGTTGGTTTGTGTGATTCAAGAGGCCCCTCCAACAACCGACTTGACAGATGATTTGCTCAATGAGGTAGGTTGTGCTCTTGCCCTTCACGCAGGTGTAGCCAGGTATGCTGTTGTCAAGGCACTCATGGATGTGTACAAGGCCTTGATAAATGAAGGTAGCACTCTTTCGGTGAGGGATAAGATGGCAAGCTTTGATGAATACAATCATGTGCTAGATTTGAATCAATGGCTTGAAGTAGAGAAATACTTTTTATCAACTCAAGGCCAATAATATTTAGATGTACCCATTATGAACAATAAAAAAACTCTGTTTGATAAAATTTGGGAACAACACTCGGTTGGACAAAGACATGATGGTAGACATTTGCTGTACATAGATCGGCACGTGATTCACGAACTTCATGTGCCCCATGCTTTTAAAAGATTAGATTTATCAGGTCGGACCATCAGAAGGCCTGATTTGACAGTTATTGTTCAAGATCATACAGTGCCGACCAGGCCTGGACTTGAATTGATTTCTGAACACATAAAAATCACTCGTGAATATGCGAAAAAGTATCAACTCAAATTGATTGATGTTGGCTCTGAGCAGCATGGTATTGTGCATATCGTATCCACAGAAATTGGTTTTGCAATGCCAGGCTACACGCTGGCTTGTCCCGATAGTCACGCATCAACTGTAGGTGCTCTGGGATGTCTAGCGTTTGGTTGTGGAACTACAGAGCTTGAGCATATTTTAGCGACGCAAGTCATGGTCATCGATAAGCCCAAGCAACTGCGGATCACCATCAACGGAACACTTCAAGCTGGTGTTAGCGCAAAGGATGTTGCCTTGTATTTGATCCGATTGGTTGGTGTCAATGCTGGTCGTGGTTTTGCAGTGGAATTTACCGGATCAACCGTTCAAGAAATGAGCATAGAGTCAAGAATGACGCTTTGTAATATGGCGATAGAGTGGGGTGCCAGAACTTGTTTGATCGCACCAGACTCCAAAGCGATAGAGTGGTGCTCAAAGACAATGCTTTCTCCCACACGTGATCAATCTTTTAACATGTCCCCATTTTGGTCGAATTTAAAAAGTGATAAGGGTGCTCAATTCGATGAAGAAATTGAGCTTGATTGTTCAAAACTAGTCCCTCAATTGACCTGGGGTACTGATCCTTCTCAGGTGGTAGGCGTTGATGAGTTGATTCCTGATCCTATGGTTATGGCATCAACCGATCAACAACAAGCCTTAAAAGCCTTGACTTATATGGAAGTCTGCGCGGGCGATCGAATTCAGGGTATCAAAGTGGACCGTGTTTTCATCGGGTCTTGTTCAAATAGTCGGATATCAGACTTAAGAGCGGCTGCTTCAATCGTACGCGATAGAAAAGTTGCAAACCATGTCAAAGCTATTGTTGTTCCCGGATCAACACAAATCAAAAAACAAGCTGAAGTTGAGGGTTTGGACAAGGTCTTTATAGAGGCAGGATTTGAATGGCACCACTCTGGATGCTCAATGTGTGCTGGTGCCAATGGAGATGTGGGCAATCCTGGAGAGAGATGTCTTTCTACAACCAATAGAAATTTCGAAAATAGGCAAGGTCGAGGTGTTAAAACACACTTGGTCAGTCCTCAAATGGCAGCGGCGGCAGCACTTGCTGGTTCAATCGTAGATGTGAGAAATTACTTGTAAGCTTATGAACTCTTTTACACAACTAACGGGTACCGTGGCTTCTGTTCTGGACGATGATATGAACACGGACCAAATCATTCCTTCGGCTTACTTGAAAGATGTACACGCCAATTTAGGTGAGGGATTATTTGCTTACCTAAGAAGAAAGCCGACGGGTGAAAAAATCACTTCTTTTGTTCTTGAAAAGGACGAATACAAACATACCAAAATACTTTTGGTGGGAAACAATTTCGGCTGTGGTAGTTCAAGAGAGCATGCTGTTTGGGCGCTTCAAGAATTTGGTATCCAATGTTTAATTGGAAAGAGTTTTGCGGAATTGTTTAGAGAAAATTGTTTGAAAAATGGCGTCCTTGCCTTAACTTTGGATGAAGAGAGATATTCAGTGGTTTCAACGTTTGTCTCTAAAACAGATGGTGTGAAGTTGACCATTGATTTAGAGAAGTGTGAAATTAAAAATCAAGATCTCAGACTTTGCGATTTTCTCATCCATCAAAACGAGCGTCACATGCTGCTCAATGGACTTGATGATATCGGGTTAACACTAGGTCATGTGGATTTAATTTTGAAGTGGGAAAAGCATATGATTGCCACTCACTCGTTTCTTCAATCGCCGATCACGACAGGCTATTGATAGCTTCAAACTGGCCTTGGTCGTCTTTTAACGTTTCTTTTATCATGTTCAAAATCCCCAAAACCCTTTTTGTATTGGCTTGTTTAAATGTATCGATGCTCTATGCTCAAGACGTAGAATGGCCTACTAAACCCATACGCATTGTTTATCCTTATGCTGCTGGTGGGGTAGGGGATGCAATTTTTAGAGTCATTGGCCCTGCGCTTGAAGGGAAATTTGGCCAACGTTTTATTGTTGACAATAAAACCGGTGCAGACGGGAAAATTGGAACGCTTGAGGTTGTGAATGCTAAGCCCGACGGTTACACACTTTTGATGGCCCCTACAGCCAATTACTCAGTCAATCAACATCTTTTCGCCAATTTGGGTTATGACCCTATAGCACTATTAGAACCTATTTCTCTGATTGCAGAAGCGCCGCTTATTGCCGTGACCTCCATGTCTGGACCAAATAGTTTGAAAGACTTTGCGCAGCAAGCTTCAAGCAATCCAACTAAATTTAACTATGGCTCGCCAGGAACAGGTTCTCCTCCCCAGCTGGCAGGCGCTTTATTTTCTCAACTTGCTGGTAATTCGATTGAACATATTGCTTACCGAGGAACGCCTCCCATGGTCATGGCGATGGTGGGAGGTGATATTCAATTGGCCTTTGGTTCTTGGTCTGCGGTAGGAACTCAAATCAAGGCTGGAAAAATTAAGCCATTGGCTACGACTGGCTCGCAGCGATTTGAAGAAATTTTAAATGTACCAACAACGAAAGAAGCCGGTTACCCCGACCTTACAATTACAAATTGGTGGATCTTGTCTGCGCCTAAAAATATAGATCCTAAAATCATTCAAAAGCTGTATGCTGAATTAAAGATCATTTTGAATGATGCTCAAACAAAAACCAAACTGCTTGAGATTGGACACACCTCCATAGGATTAGGTCCAAAAGAATCCGCTGCTTTTATTCGCTCGGAGAGTACAAAGTATAAAAATTTAATACTCAAAAACGCCATCAAAGTTGATCAATGATAAAACGGATTTATATTTTTTGATTCCCCTTTTTTGAAACCAACCTCCTTTTGTTCAGGGTATACCATTACATCAAGTTTTCGTAATAATTTTAATATCCAGTGTGCTATTCAACTTAATCGATATTTATTTGGAGACATTAGATGAGCTTTTTGAAAACATTTTGCATTTCTTTTTTGGGCTTACTTTACTGTTTTCTGAATGTTTCTCAAGCCCAGCAGCCACCCATTCGAATTGGGAGTTCTTTAGCGCTCACCGGCCCCTTTGCTGCAACGGCAGCGATGCAAAAATTATCAGGTGAAATTTTCATAGAACAACTCAATAAAAGAGGTGGTTTTTTGGGTAGACAAGTTGAGTGGGTTTTAAAAGACGATCAATCAAAGCCCGAGTTGACCAGAACTCTTTATGAAAAATTAATCATTGAGGACAAAGTTGATTTGGTCATTGGACCTTATGCAACGGGTGCAATTCTCTCTGCTATGGGGGTTGCCCAGAGATATAACAAAGTATTGCTTCACAATACGTTTGGTCTTCCTGCACAAGCAAAATACGACATGCAGTTTTCTGTGTCTGGTGGTGCTTATGCGATTGAAAGTGTATGGCCTAAGCTTGTTCTCGATTCAGTTGCGGCAAGTAGCAAGCCACCTAAAAATGTTGCCATAGTCACAAGTAAATTTCCTTCGGTCTTTTTTGTATCTGAAGGAGCTCGCGAGGAGTTGAAAAAGCGAGGACTCAAAGAAAACATCTACTTGGATTGGGAGTTTGGTAACAGAGATTTTGGTGCTATCGCAGCAAGAATCAAGGAAGCCAATCCTGATTTTTTATGGATTGGTGCGGTAGGCATCGAGGGAAATCTTTTAATTGATGCAATGAAAAAAATCGATTATTCACCCCCAACATCATTTGTCGCATTTCCTGCATCTAGTTTAATGACAAAGTCACCCAATGGAGAAAATGTTTTAGCTTTGACTGTTTTTGAAGACCATCCACCCTTTACCAATAATCCTGTCGCCTCTACATTTGTAAAAACATTTCATGAGCGTGGACAAAAAGCCAATCTTCCTGATCCATCTGTGGATTTGATGGCCTCAGTGGCTTATTCAACTTGGCAAGTGCTTGAGGCCGCAGTCAATGCGACAAAAAGCCTTGATGATAAAGTTCTATCAGCTTGGATTAAAAAGAGCCAGGTCGATACACTCATTGGTCGCATGCGCTGGGATGGACCCAACAACTTCATCAACGGTACGGATCTTTATAAAGTCAAACAAGTCCAAAATGGCAAGTGGGTGGTTGTTTGGCCCAAAGACTTTGCTGCTCCTGGCGTGAAACTACAGACACCTTAGGCATCTGTGTATTGAAATTTAAAATGCCCTGATTAGCAATAAAAAGGGCATTTCAAT
>CAIMNS010000182.1 GCA_903842945.1 uncultured Burkholderiales bacterium | reverse complement strand
TAGTGCATGGATCTGTAGTCAGTGTTCGCAAATATTGAACACGGTATAAAAAAAGTCTTTAAATTCATTCGGTTAAAACCAAACACAAGTCCTTCTAAGACGTGGATCGGGGTTTCGGTTCCCCTAGCATAGAAGAATACCCTGCTCATTTCATTTGCAATAAACTCAATGTGGGTGTCGAAACCGCGTTTTTGCTCTAGCGGCCTCGGTGAAATTACCCCATACTATCAGGCATTGAAAGAGCGCTCAGGATCAGTCCCAATGTTATTGGCTATTGAGCCATCTTCTTAATCGGTTTGTTGTCTACTATGAGGTTGATTTTTCATGAACGGTGCTGAAAGTTTGGTTCTAACCCTGGCAGAAAATGCCGTCGAGGTGTGTTTTACAAATCCTGGAACTTCAGAAATGCATTTCGTCTCAGCCTTGGACAAAGTGCCTGGCGTTCGATGCGTGTTGGGTCTTTTTGAGGGGGTTGTGACGGGCGCAGCTGATGGTTATTACAGGATCGCCGATAAACCAGCTTCAACATTGCTTCACCTAGGGCCTGGACTTGGCAATGGTTTGGCCAATTTACACAATGCAAAAAAAGCCAATTCAGGCATTGTGAATATCGTGGGTGAGCATGCACTGCATCACATCGAATGTGATGCGCCTTTGACCTCTGACATTGAGGGGGTTGCAAGACCCATGTCCCATTGGGTCAAAACCACCAAGCACTCCATGGAGGTTTCAAAGGACGGTGCTTTGGCCATTGAGCAAGCTCTACAAGCCCCAGGGCAGGTGGCGACCTTGATTTTGCCCGCGGACACGGCCTGGGGTCCTGGTGGCGAGGTTGTCAGGGTAAAGAAGGCGCCACCTAGGCCCCAAGTGTCACAAGCAAGTATTGAGCGAATCGCCCAAGTATTGACTTCACCCCACCCCAAAGCACTTTTGTTGGGTGGCCTGGCCCTTAGAGCTGAGTCGTTGTTTTTAGCGGGACAAATTGCTGCTAAAACGGGCTGTGTGATTCATTCTGAGTACAACAACGCCAGAATTCAAAGGGGGGCAGGTCGAGTCAAAGCCAAGTCCATTCCGTTCTCCGTGAACGCGGCTCTTGAAATGCTCAAGGACTTCAAGCACATTGTGTTGGTCGGTGCCAAAAAACCGGTCGCTTTCTTTGGTTATCCCAACAAGCCGAGTTATCTTTTTTCGCAAGATTGTGCCATTGATGAGCTCGCTGCTTTAGGGGAGGACATCCATCTGGGCCTTCAAATGTTGGTCGATCATTTAGGGGCTTCACAACTCAGGCCCATCTTGGCTTCCTTGGATCAGCCCGTATGTCCAGAGGGTCCATTCGATCAGACAGGGATTGCCAAGATTTTGGCCGCCTTGATCCCCGAAAATGCCATCGTGGTCGACGAGTCGATCACAACTGGACGAGATTTTGATACGTTCACCATGACGGCTCAACCTCATGATTGGCTCAACTTAATGGGCGGCTCCATTGGATTTGCCTTGCCCGCCGCAGTGGGTGCCGCGATTGCTGCACCTGATCGAACGGTGCTGGCGCTCGAGGGCGATGGCAGTGCGATGTACACCCTTCAAGCGCTTTGGACGATGGCGCGTGAAAATCTGAATGTTAAAGTGATCATCTTTGCAAACCAGTCCTATGAAATTTTAAAGGGCGAGTTGATCAATGTCGGGGCTACAGGTTCTGGTGAAAAAGCGTTGAGCATGCTCAACCTCAACTCTCCGGCCCTTGATTGGGTTGGACTGGCCAAGTCGCAAGGCGTAGAGGCCTTCAAGGTGAGGGACTTGAAGGAATTTTTCACAACGCTTACAACCATTTTGTCAATGAAGGGACCCCAGCTGATAGAGGTTGTGATGCATAAAAGTGTCTAAGTGCTAGTTTTTTTAATAAATTTTATAAAGTCGTAATCATGAGTTCTTCACATAGCCATCCAGCTGATTTAAATTTGATCAAAGAATCCATCGGCCCTTACCTTGAAGGTCAGGACTCGAGAGAGAAAAGAGGTGAAATATATAAAGCACTTTTGGGGTTTGTTCCGCCTCGCATTCAATCTAGATTTGCCGTCACAGGCGCTTTGGATCCCGAAATGCTAGATTTGCAGGAAAAAGCAAGAACTCATGCAATGTATCCTAAATGCTTTGATCAAAAGACGGTTCAGTTGATGATTTTTGGGATGTTGTTGATGGACATGAATGACGCGGCGACGACCCATGGTGTTGCTGCCAGAAGAGCTGGAGCCAGTTGGGAGGAGCTTCAGGCAATGATCAGTATGTGTTATTTGTTTCGTGGTCTACCCGCCGCCAACCGCGGTGCAGATATTTTGGCTGAATTGGTAAAAAGAGAAAATGCATAATTCTTTCACCAAAATATATAAAAGATAATTCAATGCGTAGATACATCTTGATGTTCAAGTGCTTAGTCCTGCTTACTCTTTTTGGCTTTAATCAGGCTTATGCAGTTTTTCCAGAAAAACCTATTCGTGTAGTTATTGGTTTTCCTCCAGGGACGGCCACAGATGTGGCAACAAGGATTGTTGTCTTTAAAATGTCTGAGGACTTAGGTCGACCATTCATTGTTGATAATAAGCCTGGTGCTGGTACCAATATTGCAGCCCAGTTGGTCGCTAAATCTGCGCCTGATGGTTATACCTTGTTCATGGCAGGCAATACCAACTCTGTTAATCCCTCTCTTTTAAAGAGTGTTCCGATCGACATCATGAAAGACTTTTCACCAATTGGCTTGGCTGTAAGCGTGCCTAGTATTTTGGTTGTACATCCCTCGTTGGGCGTGAACAGCGTTTCAGATTTGACGATACTTATTAAAAACAAACCAGGGTCTATTTTTTTTGCTTCTTCTGGAAATGGGACGATGTCTCATTTGGCCGGAGAGTTATATGGCATGGCAACCAACTCAAAAATGGTTCATGTGGCTTACAAAGGAAGTGCGCAAGCGACTACAGATTTGCTCTCAGGAGGTGTTCCTGTGATGTTCGCCCCAGCATCGACGGTACTCCCCTTCATCAAATCGGGAAAACTTAAGGCCCTTGCAACCACTGGAGTAGATCGCTCAAAAATCGCACCTGATCTGCCAACAGTCTCCGAAGCTGGCGTCAAAGGGTATGACACGAGAATATGGTTTGGATTGGTCGCCCCGTTTGGCACTCCTGAAACTGTTCTCAAAATTTTATTTAGTTCACTGGATAAGTCCTTGGATTCAGCTGAGGTGAGAGAGCAACTCTTTCACCAAGGCATCGAGCCTTTCAAAGGAAATGGGAAAGTCTTTTCTGAACATATGGCAAAAGAGATCAAAAAGTGGTCTGAGGTCGTCAGCTCGGCTGGCATCACTCCAGACTAAGACAGTTTTTCAACATGATTTATAAGTGAGAAGGTTTTGGAAACTCTAAAAAATTTAATCGGTGGGAATGAGTTGATCGTTGCCCCGGTTGTATTGAATCCTATTATGGCTAAGTTAGCTCAAGATACTGGTTTTAAAGCTGGCTACGTCAGCGGCGGATCCTTGGGTTGGCTTAAGTGTGTGACAGAGGCCAATATTTCTGTGCATGAAATGGCTCAATTGGCTTTGGACATGAAATCAGTCAGTCCTTTGCCTTTGATTTTGGATGCCGGTGGTGGTTGGGGCGATCCAGTTCACATGCATAGGACCATGATGATTTCTGAGGCCGCTGGTTATGAGGCACTAGAAGTAGAGGATCAGTATTTACCAAGAAGAGTTCATCACCATATTGGTATTGAGCGATTGATTGAGCCTGAACTCATGGTTCAAAAAATCCAGGAATTAAAAGCAGCACGTAGTAATCCCAAGACATTGATCATTGCAAGAACAAATGCTCTAAGATTGACTGGCATGGACGATGCTTTACGCCGTGCAGAAATATTTCACAAGGCCGGTGCAGATATGCTTTTTGTTCATACGAGAACTCCTGAGGAAATTAGAATCATTGGCGAAAGACTTCCAAAGCCTTTGATGATTTTTGCGCCAGGTGACGGATTTGCTAATTTTGGAATGAGTAAGGATGATTTAAATTCTTTGGGTTTCAAGTTGGCTGCTTCTTCGGGATCCGCCTTTGCAGCTATGTACAAGGCAGTTAGGCAATCTTACGAATGCTTGTACAACGGTACTTCAGATCCATTTTTAGCTGATGGGGGTCCTGGCGCTCAACTAAAGCGTGCGCACATAACTTGTGAATTACCCAGGTTGTTAAATATAGAGCGCCTGACTACAGGTGAGTAATTCGGAGTTCTGGATCTGCTAATCGAATTGTTGGGAGGTTTTCATCATGGGAAAAATTCTTGGTTTGGGAAACACGCACAGCCCTCCGTTGCTTTTGCCGCCTGGTGGAAGCATGAAAATGTTTGATGAAGCGTTGGAGTCTAAAAATGCTTCCGATTTTTATAAAAATAAGTCGAATTGGCCATTGGCCATGTTAGAAGAGCTAGGTGATGATCATGGTCATGCTTCCTCGATAGCTCATAGAAACCGACAGATAGAGTGTTTTAAGAAACAAAGGGAAATCTTAGATGAATTTAATCCCGACTTTGTCGTTATTTTTGGTGATGACCAATACGAAAATTTCCAAGAGGATATCATTCCTCCGTTTTGTATTTTTGGTTTAGATGATCCATTCATCACAAAGCCATGGATCAATGCCAGATATGGCAAAAACGGAAATACATGGAATTTGCCTAATGATTGGGAGTTAAGATTAAGAGGCCATCGGGAAGGGGCGAAATATTTAGCAACACAATTGTTAAATCTTGATTTTCCAATTCCTTATGCATACCGTCTTTTGCATCAAGAAACCTTGCCGCAAGCTTTTCAAAATACTGCACTATATTTAGATTACGAATTAAAGGGTTTTCAATATCCAATTGTTCCATTTCAAATCAATTCATACGGTAGCGATGTGATTAGAACAAGAGGAAGAAGCAGAGCCTTTTTATTCGATTCAATTGACCTAGACGGAATGCCTGATCCTCCGGCGCCTTCTAATAAGATGTGTATGGATTTAGGTGAGAAACTTGCAAAAATCATTCTTGAAAGTGACTACAGGGTTGCTCTTATAGCATCAGCCAGTTGGTCGCATGCCAGCTTATCTTCCAATTCAGAAAACACCATTCCAGACCATGATTCTGATAAGAAATTATTGAACGCTTTGCTCCAAGGTGATTATGATTACTGGAGGGATTTAAGCCGGCAAACCATTGAAAATGCAGGCCAGCATGAAATACTCAATTGGATGCCTTTAATAGGCGCGATGTCATTTTTAAATAAAAAACCAGTATTGCAGGATTATGTGGATACATACTTGTTTCAAGCAAATAAAGTATTTGTTTCTTTTGAATGAATAATTGGAGAGTTTTCAATATGAAAGTTAAATGCTTAGTTATTACATTTTTTCTTTTGATCACTACCCTTGTCAATGCGCAAAATTCAACATATCCCAATAAAGCAATTAAGATATTCGTACCCGCTACAGCGGCAGGACCCACTGACTTCATTGGAAGAATTGTTGCAGAGTTCCTAACTAAAACTTTAAATCAAACGGTCGTGGTTGAAAATTTACCTGGCGCTGGAGGTAACCAAGCCTTCCAAGCCTTGTTAAGAGCTGATTCAGATGGTCATACCTTGGCCATAGGTTCACAAAGTATGATGGCGATGGGCCCCTATTTGTATAAACATACCCCTTTTGACCACGAAAAAGACTTTGTCCCCGTCAACATCGTTGCCGCTCCTGCTTATATCCTTGTCGTAAATAATGCTGTACCTGTCAGTACTTTGCAAGAGCTCATTAGTTTGGCGAAATTAAAGCCCGGACAGTTGAATTTCGCCTCAACCAATGGCATTGGAAGCACATCGCATGTTGTAGGTGAGTTATTGAAGAGAACTGCACAAATTGACATCGTTCATGTGCCCTACAAAGGCAATGCACAGGCGACAACCGATTTACTGGGAGGAAACGTACAAATGATGTTTTCGCTGTCTTCAAGTATGACTCAACCCATTACAACTGGAGCTGTAAAAGCCATTGCAATTGGTTCAATCAAGCGTTCACAGACTCTTCCAAAAGTTCCCACTTTTGAAGAGTCAGGATTGACTGGATTTACTGCCTCGAGCTGGTTTGGTGTATTTGTAAGAGCTGGTACTTCTAATGCCATAATTCAAAAGCTAAATCTGACTTTGGAGCAAATGCTGCAGGATTTAAATGTACGAAAAAAACTACTTTCTGCGGGGGCTGATCCTGCTGGTGGGAGTGTTGAACAGGCTGCTGACTTTTTGAAAAATGAGCGCCAAAAGTGGGGTAATGTGATCAAGTCAGCTCAAATAACTTTAGACTAAGGAAAGAAATGCATCATGCGTTGGATACGTTATACATTTAATCAAATGACACATTATGGAATCGTTAAAGGAGATAAAGTCCAGCAAGTTTCTGGTGACCCTTTTGGCGGATTCAATGAGGAATCAATTTTTAGAGATCTTCACGAGGTTAAAATCGAAATTCCTGTAGTTCCACGAACTTTTTATTGTGCTGGCTTAAACTATTCAGAACACGTCATTGAGTCTGCAAAAAAACAGGGTATTGAACCCGCGCTTCCTTTAAAGGCTGATATCGGTTATCGAGCCAATAATGCGTTGATCGCTCACATGGAAAATGTGATCATTCCAAGGGACGCCACAGAGAAGATTCATTATGAAGGCGAGTTGGTGGTGGTGATTGGTAAAAAAGCAAAACATCTTACTCATGAAAATGCATTGTCATGTGTTTTGGGCTACACCATTGGAAATGATGTAAGTGAGCGCACATGGCAACGTTCAGATCGTACGTTTTGGCGTAGTAAAAATGCGGACACCTTCAAGCCCATGGGGCCTTGGATTGATACTGATTTTGTGCCTGATGATGCTGTGACGACAGTCAAAGTAAATGGCGTTGTTAAAACTGTTTACAAAACAAATTCTATGATTTTTGATGTCCCAACATTTTTGGTTGAGATGACCAAGTATTTAACCCTTTGGCCGGGTGATGTGGTTTGGATGGGCACGGATGGCACTTCTCCGGATTTGATTTCAGGCGATGAAGTTGATATTGAAATCAGTGGTCTAGGTCACTTGCAAAATAAGTTTATTAAAGAGCTTTGATGGCCATGAATCAATTGGAGAAAACAATTTCAATGATGGAGTGCCAGCAGGCAATTCATTCTTTTTATATGTCACTTGACAGTTCAGATTTCCAGACGGTTTCTGGTTTGTTTGCTTTAAATGGCGTTTGGCATCGACAAGGAAAGCAATTGGTCGGTCCTTCTTCTGTTTTAGAGGCCTTACTTGATCGTCCCGTTGGTAGAGTGACAGCACATATGGTTCAAAATATGGTTATAAGCGTCTTGGATCATCAAAGTGCAAGTGCAACTTATCTCACTATGGTTTACCGCTGCGATCGCCTAGAGCCCTCAAGCGAGCCAGCTCCAATGCTGCCACTGTCCATTTTAAAGTACGTAGACACTTTCACCAAGGATTCAACCGGAAACTGGTTGTTGTTGTCTAAAACCTCCAAGCAGATTTTCGTTACATAATCTTGCAATAAACCACTTTCTTTTAGGAATAAATATGAGCATTCAACTCTATGCCTTTGATACACCCAATGGTAGAAAAATATCTGTCGCACTTGAGGAAATGAATTTGCCTTATGAGGTCAAATTCATCAATATCACCAAGGATGAGCAATTCAATCCTGATTTTTTAAAAATCAGTCCCAACAACAAGATACCAGCCATCATAGATTCTGAGGGCTATGAAGGTAAAGAAATCAGTGTTTTTGAGTCGGGTGCAATTTTGATTTATTTGGCTGAAAAAACTGGTAAATTTTTACCAAAAATAGGTCCTAATCGAGTAGCTACCTTTGAATGGTTGATGTTTCAAATGGGCGGATTTGGGCCGATGCCTGGACAAGTGCATCATTTTTTGGGATTGAGTGATGATGCCGATAAGCGTTATGCGCTTCCTCGCTTTATGAAAGAGACTCGTCGCCTTTACGGGGTGATGGACAAGCGGTTGAGTACACATGAGTTTTTTGCCTCTGACCTATCCATTGCGGACTTTGCTATGCTTGGCTGGGCTTGGCGCCATGAGCGTCACCAAGTTGACTTAGGGGACTTTCCCAATGTCAAGCGTTGGTATGAGAGTTTGATGTCTAGACCAGCGATTAAGCGTGGTTTTTCAGTAGCGTTGAAATAACTCATAAATAATTCAATAAAAAGTTTGGGTGTCACATTAAGATTAATTCTTACTTGATATTTTTTGAATGTATTTAATGAGCGTATCTAGCTCCTCTGAATTTTCAAGCCTAGAAAAGGGCATTCTGTTTCCGTAAATTTTTTCTTTGTCGCTTTTTGATTTAATCTACAGTTGCACCTGAACTTGCTATTACCTTGGCCCACTTATCGATCTCGGTTTTGATGTGGGTTGCAAATTGCTCTCTTGAGCTGCCAATTGGAATAAGACCATCGTTTTTCATGCGCAGTTGCATCTCTGCGGTTTGCATAATGGTACGAACTTGCTTATTGAGTATATTCAATACCTCGTTAGCCGTTCCATTGGGTGCAAGCAAGCCGTACCACTGGCTTGATTCGTAGCCAGTTAAACCACTTGATGCAACTGTTGGGAGTTCCGGCAAGGAGCTCAGTCTGTCTTTGCTCGTGACGGCCAAGCCACGCAAGCGTCCGCTTGCAATCAAAGGCCCTGCGTTGATGGCTGGCAAAAACATGACGGGGACTTCGCCTGCAACGATGCCGTTGATGGCTGGCCCTGAGCCTCTATAGGGGATATGGATCAATTGTGTATCAGCCAAGTTGTTAAACAAGACGCCTGCCAGGTGTGGCGTGCTGCCATTGCCAGAGCCTGCAAAACCAATTCGACCAGGTTGAGCCTTCGCAAGTGCTATCAAATCTTGTACTGAATGAACGGCAAGTGACGGGTGAACCACCAATACATTAGGACCGAGTGCCATCAGGCTGATGGGTTCAAATTCCTTGATGGGATCGTAAGGTATTTTTTTATATAAACTGGGATTGATGACAAACCCCGCACCCGTGAAAAGCAAGGTCATGCCATCGTTGGGTGATTTGGAAACCATCTCGGTGCCAATGTTGCCATTTGCACCTCCTCTGTTGTCAACGACAAAGGGTTTGGCAAGAGCCTCGCTCAGTCGTTGAGCAAGTATTCTTCCAGCCACATCAACCCCACCTCCAACGGGAAATGGAATGATGACTCGTACAGGTGCTTTGGGATATGTTTGTGCCCCTATTCCGGTGCAAATTAAGCTCATCAAACCCAGCAAAAAAATGGATTTAAGACCGGATTTGAGATTTGAATTAAAACAATCCATGGCTGATCCATCTTTAAAAAAAGTAGTTATCCAGCTAAATCAGAGTCTTATCAATAAGTCCCTCAATAGCAACTTCTGCATGGATCCTAAGTCATTTAAATGCTGAGAAGTAGTCGTGCAAACACCAACTGTTTAACCCCGTTGACAGGTTTAATGACGAAGTCAAGGACTCTGGCGCCATCATCGTAAACCCTCATAAGCCTTTGTTGGCGGATACAAAAGCTGGGAATTTAGGGCAGAAAGTCAGGGCCAACGATGCACTGTTAATTACAATAGAGTACTTAAATTCAATGGTTTAAATTATTAAATGACAAAGTCAATCAAGATCATCGCCTTTCCAGGTTCTCCCAATTTACCCTTGTTTGCAGCGATTCAAAATAAGTGTTTCCTAGACTTGGGTTTGGACGTTTCATTGACCACGACGCCCAGTTCACTCTATCAGTTTCAAGCGTTTCAGGCCGGTGAGTTTGATATTGCTTTTACAGCCTTTGATAACATCGTGGCCTACCAAGAGGATCAAGGTGCGGTCAAGTTTGATACCCCCACAGACTTTAGAGTGATCATGGGTGCGACCCAGGTCGAACTCAGCGCTGTTGTTCATGCCAGTATTAACCAAGCACAAGACCTTAAGGGAAAAAGTTTGGCTTTAGACGCAGTTGGAACAGGATTTGCATTTGTTTTGTATGCCATGCTGGAACAATTGGGACTGCCCATGACTGACTACGATCGAGTCGCTGTGGGCGCAACCCCTGAGAGATGGAAGTCTGTTAAAGAAGGTCAGCACTTAGGGACGATCACTATTGAGCCCTTTACCAGTATTGCCAAGGCAGCTGGTTATAAGGTCCTGCGTCAAAGTACCGAGGCTTTCCCCGTCTATCAAGGTGGCATTGTGGCGGCCAGACAAAGTTGGTTAAATGATCACTCTGACTTAACGCGCTTGTTTATCAAAGGATACTTGCAGGGTCTGGAATGGACATTGAACCCTGCAAACAAAGCAGCTGCAGCGGTTTTATTGCGTCAAGAGATGCCTGAGATACAAATGCCAGTTGTTGACGCTGTCATGAACAGTTTGTTGTCTCCTCGATCGGGTCTTACCCCAAAAGGCGCGGTCATTTTGGAAGGCATGAAAACAGTTCTTCAACTTAGGACCCAGTACGGTTCAGGTAAAACGCCTCTGACAGAGGTCAATAAGTACTTGGCGTTGAGGGACTACGAGGCAGTCATTGCAAGTGGTGATTGAGAAGAGATGACGGGCTTGTATTTGATCAGAGGTTTTCATTGAAAGATTTTGTTTTTAATTCAATAGGTCAGTCCTTTCAAAGAAATGAGGACGAGCGCTTGATCACCGGAAAGGGACGCTTTACGGATGACTTTTCACTGCCCGAACAGACCTGGGCTTGGATGGTTCGCTCGACACACCCTCACGCACGGATCAAATCGATTGACACCAGCGCTACAGTGCAAATGCCTGGCGTCTTGGCTGTATTCACAGGAAAGGATTGCCTAAACGATCAATTGAATCCCATCGAGCACAATCCGGTACCGTCCACCCGGTATGATGTCAAATTGCGTGGCCCCAATGACAGTGATATTTTCCTTGGATACCATCATTTATTGCCGTTCGATAAAGTTCGCCATGTGGGGCAAGCTTTGGCGATGGTGGTTGCAAGAACACGCAATGAAGCTTTTTCTGCTGCACAAATGGTGATTGTGCAATACGAAGAATTGCCCAAGGTGATGAATTCAGAGTTGGCCATTAAGTCAGATGCTCCGATTGTTTGGGACGAGTTGCCAAGCAACGTATTGGTTGACGCGACATTTGGAGATATCCAAGCGACCGAAAAAGCGTTTGAAGCTGCTGAGCACATTGTTCGCTTTAAATCTCATGTGAGCCGAGTCACTGGTGTGACGATGGAGCCTAGAGCTTGTTTGGGTCATTATGATCCAAAGACCGATCGTTATACCCTCTTCGCTGGTAGTGGTGGTGCGGTTCGTCAAAAGTCAGAGCTGGCTAAAGTGCTGGGTGTTGAGGCAGATCGACTTCGAGTTATTTCGCACGATGTGGGCGGTAACTTTGGGACTCGCAATAGAGCCTATGTTGAGTTCGGTTTGGTTTTGTGGGCGTCTAAGAAGTTGGGTTTTCCAGTTAAACACAGGGCAGATAGAACAGAGTCTTTTTTATCGGATTATCAAGGGCGAGATTTGGTGACCCAGGTGCAATTGGCGTTGAATGCAAAAGGCAAGTTCTTGGCTCTCAAAGTAGATAATTTGAGCAACGTGGGCTATTGCTGTGTGTCTTTGTCTCCGTTGAGCAAAGGCTCAGGTTTGGTGACGGGCTCGTATGATATTGCATCTGCAACACTCAGATCGCGCGCCGTCTTTACCAACACCATGGCAACGCAAGCTTATCGCAGTTCTGGGCGTCCAGAGGTTACGTTTGCCATAGAGCGCGTCATCGATAGAGCTGCTCGGGCTTTAGGTATGGATCGTTTGGAGCTAAGACGTCTCAATCTTGTCCAAACACATCAAATGCCTTACACCAATGCGATTGGCTCGAGCTACGACAGTGGTGAATATGAAGAAAATATGAACCGAATCCTCGAGTTGTCCGATTGGTCAAACTTAGATCAAAGACGCCAAGAGGCCCATGCGAGAGGAAAGTTGCTTGGTGTGGGTTTTGCCAATTATGTGGAGTCCTCTATTGGTTCACCCAAGGAAAGAGCAGAAATCATTGTTCATCCTACCCAAATCGAGGTCATCATTGGCACGCAACCCGCAGGACAAGGTCATGAGACCAGCTTTGCTCAAGTTGCAGCCGATTTATTGGGCGTTGAGTTCAATCGTGTATTCATCACACTGGGAGACACCGATATCGTTACAGCAGGAGGGGGGACCCATTCTGGGCGGTCCTTGCGTCATGCCAGCGCTGTGATCGCTTTGGCAGTGGAAGATTTGCGTGAGCTTGGAGTTCGACATGCTGCGCATTTTTTCAATTGCAAGCCAGAAGATGTCTTATATGAAAATGGACATTTCAAAAGCTTTTCTTCTGTCAAGAGCGTTTCTTGGTTTGATCTATCAATCCAGCTTGCAAATGGAGAGGGCCCGCAATCCAGTCTCAAAGAGCTTAGAGTGTTGCGAGACAATGAAATGCACACGCCCGTCTATCCGAATGGGGCTTGCGTTTGTGAAATTGAAATCGACCCAGAAACAGGCGGGGTAGATATCAAACGATACAGTGCAGTAGATGATGTGGGGCGCTGCATCAATCCTTTGATTGTTCATGGTCAAACCCATGGCGGCATTGCTCAAGGTGTAGGACAAGCGCTTTGGGAAGAATGCTATTTAGATCAAACATCTGGCCAACCCATTGCATGCTCATTGATGGATTATGGGATGCCAAGGTTTGATAATTTACCTTCTTTCAAAACTGAGATTGTTGAGGTCTTGTCTCCTACCAATCCTTTTGGCATCAAAGCTGGTGGCGAAGGGGGGACAACGCCGGCACTTGCAGTGGTCATGAGTGCGGTGGAAGATGCGTTGTGGCCTGTTTGTGGACCCGTTGATTTTGATTTGCCCGCAACACCACAAAAAATTTGGAATGCGTTGCAGCGCGGCAAAACACACTGAGGGTGAAAATTCAATGATCTATTTAAAACGAGTGATTTAAATTCAATATGACAAGCATCAGTTTAAATGTCAATGGCAAATCTCATGATTTGGAGATCGAGGACAATACCTTGCTCGTGACTGCTTTGCGCGAGCACTTGGGTCTGACGGGAACGCATGTGGGGTGTGATACTTCGCAGTGTGGGTGCTGTGTGGTCAGGTTGAATGGCGAATCGGTTAAATCTTGTACGACCTTGGCCATTCAAGCGCAGGGATGCACAGTCCTGACTGTCGAAGGTTTGTCAGTCAATGGTGAACTTCATCCCCTGCAAAAGGCATTCAAGGACAATCATGCGCTGCAATGTGGATTTTGTACGCCAGGCATGCTGATGTCAGCATTGGATTTGATCGACTCCCATGCACAAGTTCTTACACCTGAGGTCGTTCGCCACCAGATGGAGGGTAATTTATGTCGATGCACGGGCTATCACAACATTGTCAAAGCCATTGTGCAGGCTTCAAAGGGCATGAAGTCTTCAAGTCTTTCTTAGATCTAAAACTCACCATGTATCCCACAAAATATCACAAAGCCAACTCTTTAGAGCAAGCCTTTGAGCTTTATAAGAGTTCTCAAGACGCAAGCTTTTTATCGGGGGGGCATACATTGTTGCCCGTGATGAAACAAGGCCTTGCAGCACCCTCAGATTTGATTGATCTCAGTTTCATTGATGAGCTCAAAGGAATTGAAGTGACGCCTCAAACGGTTGTGATTTCATCCATGACTCGGCACATGGAGGTGGCTGGCAACAAAGATGTCATTCGTGCTGTTCCTTGCCTGGCCGCTTTGGCGGGCTCTATTGGCGACAGACAAGTGCGCTTTAAAGGAACGATCGGAGGGTCACTGGCTAACAACGATCCTGCCGCCGACTACCCGGCTGGTTTTCTGGGCTTAGGAGGGCACGTTGAAACGAATCTTCGCAGCATTGCGGCCGAAGAGTTTTTTGTCTCAATGTTTCAAACTGCGCTCAAACCTGGTGAGATCATCAAGCGGGTGCATTTGTCTATTGCAAAATCAGCAGGATATGCGAAATTTCGAGCCGCCGCGGCACGCTATTCCATGGTCGGAGTTTTTGTTGCAAGAACTGAGCTAGGTACACGAGTGGCGGTGACGGGAGCTGGGCAAAGTGGAGTCTATAGAGAGAAGTCTTTAGAGGCCGCATTGGATCAAAAGTTTGATGCAACAAGTCTTGAGAGCATTCAAATCAGCCCGCAAGACTTGATTGAAGACATGCATGCTTCAAGTGTATACCGAGCAAATCTGATCAAAGTGTTGGCCAAACATGCTGTGTTGAACATGGGTGGCATAGTGAATCTGAAATGAACGCTTAAGATCTAGTCGCAACGTCAAGTTACTTTAGTCCGCTTTGGCCCCAGAGCTTTTTACAACGGCAGCCCACTTGGGCACCTCGGCTCTTAGAAATGCGCCAAACTCTGCGCTGCTGTTTTTGCTACTGGACATCCCTAGTTGCGTAAATTTATCGACCACATCAGCGGATTCCATGGCGGCGTTGATGGCTGAATTCAATTTTTCAACAATCGCAGTTGGTGTGCCCAGGGGCAGGAAAAAACCAAACCAAGTGTAGTCATCGAACTCTTTGTAGCCAAACTCAGTGATCGATGGAACAGAGGGCAAAAGAGGGGACCTAGAAGAGCTGGTCACGGCCAAAGCGATGAGTTTTCCTGCCTTGATCATGGGCACGGCTGGTGGCATGGATGTCGATGCGATGGGTGTGTGGTTGGCAACCACGGCGTTGATGGCCGCTGCAGGCTGGTAGGGGACGTGCACAATGTCAATTTTGGCAGCAGTTTTGAGCCGTTCCATGGAAAGATGGGTGGTTGTTCCAATGCCAGAAGATGCATAGTTGAAATTGTTTTTCTTGGCAGCTTCAACCAATTCGGGCAAGGTTCTCGCGGGTGTAGTGGGGTTGACGGTGATGATGTTGGGGGTTTTGGGCCCAAGGGCCAAAGGAATAAAGTCTTTGATCGCATCGTAGCCGGCATCAGCATACAAAGAGGGGTTCACTGCAAATGCCACGCTGTGAACCAAGATGGTGTAGCCATCGGGGGCTGCTCTCTTGACCTGAGTGGATGCAATGTTCCCACCTGCTCCCCCTTTGTTTTCTACGATGAAGTTACCACCCGTGATTTCAGAGAGTTTTTGCGTTAAATTTCTTGCAACAATGTCTGTTGATGCACCAGGTGCAAAGGCCACGACCAAAGACACAGGCTTGGCTTTTGGCCAATCAGAGCTGTTGGTTTGTGAGAAACCGTTGACCACAAACAAAACACCGATCAAAGCCGAGAGGACGTGAGGTTGGAGGCGTAGAAATTGATGCATACAAGTTACCCATTGAAGAAGAGAAAAGAATTGCGCCGATGACTGGGCGCTTGTCTCTTTGACGGTCATGAAGAAAAATCTAAACAACAGGGAAGTTTAAGGGCAACACTCACTCGTGTGAAATAGGTGTTAATGCCAAGTTGTGAATCCATTCTTTGAGCCAATCCTTTGTTCTAGTACAGCGAAAAAAGGACACTTGATGTCTAGGCGCTCATAAGGTATTCCCGAATAACAATGGCGTCAAGAGGGTCTAAAGTAAGTAGATCTAATTCATTCTTTTTTTCAAATGAGAAACTCCTCAGTTCATGTACTTTTTGTGTCCTTGACATTCTCCGCTTTGACGTGGGCGCAGTCTTTTCCATCAAAGCCTTTGAAGCTGGTTGTGCCGTATGCCGCAGGCGGGGTGGGGGACGTCACGGCCAGGTTGGTTGCTCAAAAAATGAGCGAAGACCTGGGGCAAGCTGTGGTGATAGAGAACAAACCCGGTGCAGGATTAACGCCTGGCATGGAGTACGTCAAAAACGCCCCTGCAGATGGCTACACCATGGTGATTGCTGGCAACGGCCAAGCCCTGGCTAAATCACTGTTCAAGTCTTTGCCCTACGACATTGCAAAAGACTTTGCACACGTCTCCTCCATTGGGACTTATGACATTGCTTTGATCACATCGCCTTCATCGCCTTTTAACACTGTACAAGAGCTTTTGAGATATGCCAAAAGCAATCCAGGGAAATTAAACATCGGCACCATCAGTGTTGGGAGTACACAAAACTTGTCGGCCTAGCTGTTCAAGTCCATGAGTGGCATCGAGCTGACGGTGATTCCTTTCAAGTCGAGTGCTGAGGTTTTGTCCAACGTGCTCTCAGGAGAAGTTCAACTGGGCTTTGAAAACTTCACGCCCATCATGGGCAACATCAAGAGCAATTCCATCAAGGTCATAGGCATCGGTTCGTCCAAGCGATTCCTTGGTTTGCCTCAGATTCCCACTCTTGCTGAGAGCGGACTGCCTAACTACGAGGCCACCTCTTGGAATGGGATTTCAGTGCCTGCCAAGACGCCCATCGCTGTCATTCAAAGGTTGAACAAATCAATTGGCCTGGCTCTAGAGGCGCCTTCTGTCAAATCAAGAATGCTAGAGCTTGGCGTCACCCCAAGGCCTAGCACGCCCGAAGACATGCAAGAGTGGATCAACGCTGACATCAAAAAATGGGGTTTGATCATCGATAATGCAAAGATTGAAAAACAATAAAATGTTTTTGGCACTGTTTAAACTCAAATCGATCTTCCAATGACCTCCATCGTAGACATTCACCCGCATATCATTTCCAGCGACGAGAACGCTTATCCTCGCAATCCCTTGAATGGCGTGCCTTCAGTTTGGTCCAAGAACCGGCCGACCTCTTGGCAGCAATTGATCCTAGCCATGGACGAAGCCAATGTAGGCAAGGCCGCGATTGTTCAGGCTTCGACGTGTTATGGGTTTGACAACTCGTACGTGGCCGATGCGGTGCAAGCCAGGCCTGAGCGCTTTACGGGTGTTTTTTCAATTGATTTGATGGCCAAGGATGCACCTGAACGCATGCGTTTTTGGGTCGAGCGTGGCCTGAGCGGTGTTCGCGTATTTACTGCGGGTAGCACCATGCCAACCCAAGCAAACACCTTGGATGACCCCAGAACCTTTGCTGCTTGGCAAGCGGCGCAGGATTTGAACATCCCTTTTTGTGTTCAAATGTTGCCGCAAGGTTTGAGCATGCTCGAGACCTTGATGGGCAAGTTCCCCAAGATCAAAATCATCATTGACCATTTGATGAGCGTGCCAATTTCTGCTGGCGCACCTTATACCGAAAGCGTCCCTTTATTTAGCCTTGCGAAAAATCCCAATGTTTATTTGAAGCTGTCGATCATCACTGTGCGTGAGTGCTTCAAAGGCTTGGCCACGCCGCAATCTTTTTTAGGTCGTGTGGTACAAGAGTTCGGATCTGATCGAATTGCCTGGGGGTCTAATTTCCCGGCCTCGGATGGTACTTTGCTCGAGATGGTCCAAGAAAGCCAAAAGGCTTTGAGTTTCTTGACGACAAAGGATTTGGAAAATATTTTGAGCAACACGGCTGTGGATCTGTACCCAGCTTTGAAGTAAAGAAGTCTTCATCACCTTTTTTCTTAATCCAGAACCTTTTGACTTAAGACCTCAGGTCCACTTGAGTGCCTTTGATGGTGAAGTTCGATTTCTTGGTGGCAGGCAAATCGGCTGATTTGATGGTGAACTCGCGAATGACGTCGCCGGTTTGAGCGTTTTTCATCTTCACGCTGATACCACCACCGTTGCCAGACAAGGTGTAAGACAAGGAGGTATCAAAGTCTTTGTTGGGGAGGGACTTTACTTGCTCGGTTTTAAATGCCTCTTTGACTTTTTGAGTCTCTTCAATGGCCTTGTCTTCCGCTTTTTTGACATTCGTGGCATGGCCACTCATCGAATCGTTCGATGAGAATTCTTTGATTGAATTGAGGCCTAGGGATGACACGGTATGCTCCAATGGTTGGTGGTGTCATTGTGAATCGACTTTATAGCCCCTGACTGTAGGTGATTGTCCGGAAATTACATCTATTACCTAGTTTTAAAGCCTTGTAAATTGATAATTTCTATAGGTATCTTGTGACTGTAAAGCTGCTCTTTTTTTGTAAAGTGTTTTTTAAGTAACGCTGTAATTTCTTTACCCCATTGATTTAGATCAGGAATCTCGGTTGATTGGGCCTTTAAAAGCCACGCGTTACACCTTAAAGCTGAAGTAAACTCTACTTTGAACAAAGGTCATGGGCCATCAAGCTTCAATATTTTTTAAAAGTAAAATCACGGTCATTCATGAAGAACATGCGTTTTATCAAAAGCTCTCTCACCTTGCTGGCTCTTGCATTGATGGCCATCTTCTCAAATGCTCAGCAATTTCCCTCAAAGCCTATCAACTTGGTGGTGCCGTTTGTACCCGGTGGAGGCACCGACAGCATTGCAAGAGATGTTGCAAAATTGCTTTCAGAAAAACTCGATCAGCCGGTGATTGTGGAAAACAAAGGGGGGGGCGGTGGAGCCTTAGGTGCAAACTATGTCGCCAAAGCAAGCGCAGATGGCCATACCTTGCTGTTTGCCACGTCCACTTTTGTGACCAACGCCTCCTTAGATGATGGCTTGCCCTTTGATGCAGATAAGGACTTTGCACCAGTTGCACTCATAGGCAAGGGACCCATATTGATGGTCAGCACAAAAAAATTAGGCGTTAAAACCATTCAAGAGTTTTTGGCTTATGCCAGAAAGAACCCTCAGGACATCAATTTTTGTTCGGCCGGCAATGGCAGCATCAATCATTTGTCGGGTGAGTTGTTCAAAGCCAAAACGGGTATTTCAATGACCCACATTCCCTACAAAGGCAGTGGGCCAGCCACCATTGATTTGATTGCAGGTCGCACGCAAATCTTTTTTTCAACGGTGCCCACCATCTTGCCCTTTATCAAACAACATAGCGTTGACTTGTTGGCTGTAACAGGCAGCAAAAGAGTGGCACTTTTCCCCAATACCCCTTCGACAGAAGAGGCGGGCATCAAGGATCTCGATGTGAGCACTTGGTGGGGTATTTTGGCGCCTTCTGGGACGCCAAAAGCGGTGGTGGACAAACTCAATGTCTTGATCAATGAGGTCTCTAGCAAAGACGTGATCAAAGACCGATTCACCAGTGAAGGTGCAAATGTTCAACTCGGTACGGCTCAAGAGTTCCAGCAAACGCTAAGAAAAGAACTTCTGATGTGGCGAGGCTTGGTCAAGAGCGCTGGTTTAACGATGAATTGAGCTCTAGATGTCAGTTGTTTTTCCTAAGGCGTGGGTTTCATCAACATGTTGAGCAATCCCTTGCCCTTCATGACGGCGGCTTTTTATAAGTTTGTTGATTTGCCAGACTTTGCAGATCGACGCGAAAAGCTACTCGCCTTGTGTGAGTATCACAACGTCAAGGGTTTGATCATCTTGGCCCAAGAGGGCATCAACAGCACCATTGCAGGACCCAAAGAATCTGTGATGGCGATTTTGAACCATTTGATCGCCATGCCAGAACTCAGCGATTTGCAGTACAAAGTGTCTTGGTCAGCCAAGCAACCCTTTTACCGAATGAAGGTGAGGCTGAAAAAGGAAATTGTGACTTTGGGTCTACCGGGTGTGAGTCCCACCCATGGTGCTGGAACCTATGTGTCTGCAGAGAAATGGAATGACTTGCTCAAAGACCCGGACCTGGTGTTGATCGATACCCGAAATGACTATGAGGTGGAGTTAGGCACCTTTCAAGGTGCCATCGACCCCAAAGTCAAGAGGTTTTCAGATTTACCCAAATGGCTAGATGCACAAGAAGCTTTGAATTCAAGGACAGGCAAAAAACCCAAGGTGGCCATGTTTTGTACGGGTGGCATTCGGTGCGAGAAGTCCACCGCATTGATGAGAGCCAAGGGATTTGAGGATGTCTATCATCTAGAGGGTGGTATTCTTAAATATTTAGAAAAAATACAACCCAAGGACAGTCTTTGGCAAGGTGAGTGCTTCGTGTTTGATGAGCGAGTTTCTGTTGGACATGGGCTGATGGCTGGCGAGCACGAGCTTTGTCGCTGTTGCCGAGATCCTTTGCCTCAGGGTGCCAAGGCGTCGCCTCAATTTGAGTTTGGTGTCAGTTGCCCACGTTGTTTTGAGCGGACAACTGAAGACCAAAAAGCGCGCGCTCGCGAAAGACACAAACAGGCACTGTTGGCAAAAGCCAGAGGTGAGGTTCACTTTGGTATGAAAAAGTTCCCAAAACAAGTTTGAGCCCATCGGGCTTTTTTTGGGGTCATGCAGCGATCAGTCTTGAATGATTTTGCATCCTGATTTTTTTGCGCCACTCAACTGCTCGCATCGTTCGATGGCTTTTCTCTCCGCGACGGCTGACATCTTGACATAGATGGAGCAGGTAAAGACCATTTTGCTCTCGTCTTTCATGTCTTCAAAATTCACAGCGCACCTGCCAATTTCGCCAAGATTGGGCTTTTCATTTTTGTAAGCCATTTGCAGGGGGCCAGGTAAATCTCTGTATTTGACTTTAGGGAAATCGTAGCTTTCAGCTAGCACACTAGAGCCCACCAGGTACAAAAGGGCTAAAAAGCAAGCGTGCTTGACGCTGAAGAGTTTAAGGGTGTTCAACATGGCAAAACCTTCCTTCTTGATAAAGCTCGAAAAGCATCAGGTTTCTTTGCACAAAGCTTTCAAGGATTGTATGCTCAAGGGCTGGTGTTTGTCGATGCAATAGATTTTAAAAAATCAGCTAAATAGGGTTTCCAGACAGCTGCCTTTAGAGAGGTGTAATGACCTGCAGAAAAGGGGCCTCTTTTGATGAGTTCGAAGCGGCCCAGGGGTACTTCAAGAATTCCTTTTTCTAAAATCCCAAGCTGTGGCGGGTTGAGCTCGTCGTCTTCAAAGTTGATGGCCATCAGGGGCGCTTTGATGTCTTTCAGGTGAGGACTGGGGTCATAATCAGAGGAAGCTTCTAATTGATAAAGACGGTCATTGGCATCGGTTTTTTTTGCACGTTCCACCATGGTTTCATAAAGCGCATCGGCTGCTGCTCTGTTGGGTGCAGCAGCTTGAAGGCGTTCAACGCTTTGAACCATCAAGCCCCCAAAGGGCGCTGTGAAAACAAAGCGTGAAGGATTGCTGGCATAGTGCCCCAGGTTCCATTCGGGGTCATTTTTGATGGCTTCAATGGATATGCGCCTTTGTATCCAGTTGCGACCGCTCATGGGGCCAGGCTGAGTGGCAATTGGAAACAAGGCTTGAGCAAAATTAGGGTACATGTATCCAAACATCCAAGTGAGCATACCACCCATGGACAAGCCCAATATCAGTTGGAGATGGTCAATGCCAAGTCCATGAACGATCAACGCATGGTGGGCATTCACCATATCGACATAGCGGTAATTTGGGAAACTTGTTTTGAGCCCCTGGCTGGGTTTACTGGAGTCACCAAATCCAATGGCATCGGGCATGATTAGAAAATATTGATGGCGATCAAGTACCTCACTGGGCCCAAAAAGTTCACCACCTAAATCCCGTTCAAGCCACTCCTTGGCCGATCCAGTCGTGTTGTGTAAAAGTAAAACAGCGTTGCAAACTTGGCCTTTTTCGTTGCGTTTAATTTCTCCAAGTGTGAAGTAATGAATTTTTAATTCGTCAATGACTTGACCGTTTTGGAATTGGAAGTTTGAAAGGTTGTAGGTGTGTTCAACCCAAGGGTTCATTGGAGACATATCGAAGCTTGAAATTAAATGGCAGTGATTGGGGCGAAAGACTTATTGCAGTTTGATGTTGGCTGCTTTGATGACTTTCTCCCAACGAATTTTATCTTCTGCAATGATGAGTGAAAATTGCTCAGGCGTATTGCCAATGAGTTTAGCGCCAGCTTGATAAAACTTGGATTGAAGATCCGGGTCTTTAAGAGCTTTTGCAGTTTCTACAGACAATTTGTCGATGATGGGCTTGGGCGTTTTGCCCGGAGCGACCAACCCAAACCAAGAGGACGCTTCAAAATTGCTGATGCCGCCCTCCATCAGCGTGGGCACATCTGGCAGTTGGGCCATTCGCTCTTTGCTGGCAACACCCAAAGCCCTTAAGTTGCCTGATTTGATGTGGGTCATGATCGTGGGTGGATTGTCAAACATGGTGGTCGTTTGACCAGCAAGCGCTGCCTGTACCGCTTCAGCGGCGCTTTTGTAGGGGACATGTTGCAGTTTTAAGGAGGTGGCATGCATAAAGAGCTCCATGCCAAGGTGTCCTGTGGTGCCATTGCCAGGTGAGCCGTAAAAGAGACCGCCAGGTGTGTTTTTAGCCAAGCTCAGAAACTCACTGAGGTTGCGCGCAGGAAGATCTTTTCGCACCACCAAAATCATGGGCATGTCTGCGACCAAGGCAATGGGTGCGAAGGCCGTATTTGCATCAAAAGTCATGCTTGGGTAGAGAAATTGATTGATGGTCAGTATGCCAGCCGAGGACATCATCAAGGTGTAGCCATCAGCCTCGGCCCTGGCCACTGCGTCGGCCCCCACATTGCCCCCTGCGCCCATTTTGTTTTCAACAATGACGGGTTGGTTCAAGGCGCGTGAAAGTTTTTCTGAAAGCGTTCTGGCCAGCGTATCGGCAAGGCCACCCGCTGCAAAGGGCGCGATGATCTTGATGGGTTTGATGGGAAAATTTTGCGCCCATGAAAGAGAGGCGATCAGGCTTGGGAGGCAAAAGGACAGCAAAAAGCGTAGACAAAAACGATTCATTTCAAACTCTTAGATTTTGATCATGGATGGCGGTGTTGCTCTGAGCCCTTGATGTGATCTAAGGATTTGCAAGTTCAGAAACAAAACCTTCATGGATATTTGGTTCAGGTTGACTCCATTGTGCTGATCATCCGCCACGAGAGGAGCTATCGTTTTCCCTTTGCCTTTGTGAATGAGGTGGGTAAGGGGTTTGATCTCAAAAGAGTCAATCAAATTTCGCGCCGGATTTTTTGACGACCTCTTTCCATTTTTGCAGCTCTTGCTTCATGAATTCGCCCAATTCTTCAGCCGAACCCCCAGCGAGCTCATCACCAATGGCGCCAAAGCGCTCTTTGAATGCGGTGGAGGCGATGACTTGGTTGATGGATTGGTTGAGTTTGTCGACAATGTTCTTTGGAGTACCTGCCGGACCAAAGACGCCAATCCAAGTCGGTGCCTCATAACCGGGTACCCCAGCTTCTGCAATGGTTGGGATGTTGGGAAATGCTGGAGAGCGGTGGGCACCACTCACGCCCAACGCTTTGACCTTGCCAGCTTTGGCTTGGACGGAGATGGAGTTGAGGCTCTCAAAGATCATGTCTACTTGTCCCGACATCAGGTCGTTGATGGCCATGGCACCTCCTTTGTAGGGAATGTGGGTGATTTGAGTGCCGCTCATCAATTTAAAAAGTTCACCTCCAACATGACCAGGTGATCCGTTTGAAGAAGAGGCATTAGAGAGTTTGTTGGGATATTTTTTAGCGTAGGCAATCAGTTCGGCGACAGAGTTCACGGGCAACTGTGGTGAAACGGCCAAGAGCAGATGCCCGCGAGTGATCAGTGCAATGGGTTGAAAGTCTCGTTCAATGTCATAAGGCATCTTGCTCATCATGTTGGGACTGATGACCATCGCGCCCACAGGCCCTACACCAAGGGTATAGCCGTCAGGTGCAGCCTTAGCAAGTAGGTCAAGGCCAATGGTAAAGCCACCACCTGGTTTGTTATCAATGAAGATGCTTTGGTTCAGTGAGAGGCTCAATTCATGAACCAGCATCCTTGCCGTGACATCGCTGGCACTGCCTGAAGCTTGCGGCACGATCACTCGAATGGGCTTTTGCGGAAATTGCGCCATCACCGTCGCGGTACAAAAAAGTCCAAGCAGCACAGGCCCTAAAAAGTGAAGAACTTTAAAGCAAGGCAAGTTGTTCTTGAGAAAAGAGTTCATTTTTGTGATTCCCATAAAAAAACGCCAACCCACCTGTGATGAGTCGGCGATTCTTTGACTGTCAATCACAGATCACACAAGCGACCGTGGAGGCAGGCATGACCAACGGTCAATGACCTTACTTGATTTCTTTCATGTCACCGATGAATTTACCACCTCGGTCGATCTCAATTTCTGAGTATTCTAAATTGCCAGTGACACGACCAGTTGAGCTGATGTGAAAGTGTTCTTTGCAATGGACTTCATCGTTCAAGATGCCAGAAACACTGATGCGATTGGCAAATACTTTTCCAATGACTTCACCCGTTTTACCGATTTCAAGACTTCCAGCTCTCAGTTCGCCATCCACCGAGCCATTGACCGTTGCATGTCCTGGCAAAGTGATAGAGCCTTTGATGACAACGCCTTCACCAATATGGATGTTGGTGGTTTTTTCTCCCATGCGTGAATCGTTCATGGGATTGATCTGATTGGTGTTGATTTTGTCTTGAACTATCGGATAAGTTGCCATTGAAGTTTCCTAGTTTGTCAAAAGGGTACGTCCATCTTCGATGTTTGATGAATCTGAAAACCCAATTGATGGTTGAATAAAAAGTTCACGTTGGGGTAAATTTTAGGGTATTCAATCTATAAATCAACAGCCCAAGCCTATTTATTTAACAAAAGGCAGTGTTAAAAACACGTTTATCTTAATTATTTGGCGCTGAAGGCTAATTTTTACAAAGAATTCAGACTTTGCGAGCGATTGTCATCGAAAGCTACGTGTTCTTGTCTACACCCAAAGCGAGTCTTGGTTGAGCCGAAGGGGTGATGTTTCTAAGCCCATCAGGGCTGATGGATGTCCTAAAGCCGACTTTAGAATTTGATTTTTGTGCTGATTCGATAGGTTCTCAGTTCACTGGGGTGCAAATGCAAGTCATCCACACCTGACAAAGCTTCGCCATTCAAGCGTGAATTGTAATAATAGGCAATGTCGTTGTTCTGGCGATTCAATAAGTTAAGGATGTCAAGGGTGATGTCTGTTTGAGGGTTGATTTTTTTTGAAACTCTCAAGTTCGTTGTAACGCTTGGCGAGGACTTCACCGCATTGTTTTCTATCAACGCAGCAGAGCCAATGTAGCGAACGCCTAAAGAGCCTGACCAAGGGCCTAAGTGACGCACACTCAGAGATAGATTGGCCACTTTATCGACTGCATTGGGAATAAAGTTGCCCGCTGGATCTTGGTCCGCATACCTGGCCTTGGTCCAAGCCAGCGTCGCATCCAACATCAGTTGTTCATAGGGTGTCCAGTGGTGTGCCATCTCCACGCCCTTTCTCTGACTTGGACGGCCGGGTTGAGTCGTGCCAGTTTCTCCGCTGTAAAAGAGCTCTGAGGCAAAGTCCAAGCTCCAAATGGCAAAAGTGGATTGAAGGTTTTTGATGCCTTGTGTTTTAACACCTATTTCCTGACCTCTTGAAGACGTCAGTCCAGGAACGGGGTCAATGGCTTGTTTGCTCAAGGGGTCAAATTTCGCGGTGACGCCTCTGGCATCGTTGCTGTGAAAACCTTGGCCATGGTTGAAAAAGAATTCTGTCTTCTGCCAAGGCCCCAAGATCAATGAAAACTTCGGGGAGGTCTTGGAGCTTTGAGATGCGCCAGAATTTTGTGGCAAAAGAGAACTGTTGACTTGAAGATCGATTTGATCGTAGCGAAGTCCAACAATGGTTTTGAGCCATTCTTGCCAATACATTTCATTTTCTGCAAAGACGCCAATTTGAAGTTGTTTGACCTG
>CAIMNS010000181.1 GCA_903842945.1 uncultured Burkholderiales bacterium | reverse complement strand
CAACCCTTAATTTGATACTCTGATTGGCTGAAACGCTTACACCTGAAAGCGCTGTTCTGGACTTTAAAGACTCAAGGACGCTCAGCAATCCCTACATTTCTATATTCAATTTTAAAAAATTGGGGCATCGTCGAATTAACTGGGAAAAATCCTTGAATTCTTAGACTTAGGAGTTATCCATAGTGGTTGGCGTCGCTTTTGACGAAAGCATAGCCGCTGTGGGTAACTAGGGTCTGAGAATGAGGGAAAATAGGATCTTTCTAGCGAACCGCCAGGGAGATCAGATTGAACAGCAAGCAACTTTATAAAGAGATGTTGGGGCTTCAAGGCTCTTGGTATATCAAGAGTGTCACTCTTTCCAAGGAGATTAAGCAAGTGACTGTAGAAGTAGCTTTGAGAAAGGGACTTGTTTGGGCTGACCCAACCAATAGAACTGCTCGGGCGCATATCAATGGTTGGACCGAGCGCCAGTGGCGCCATTTGGACACCTGTCAGTTCAAAACCATTATCAAAGCTCGGGTGCCCCAGTTGAAATACAGTGATGGGACAGTCAAAGAACTGCCTGTCCCTTGGGCTGATCGTTATGCTCGTGTGAGCTTGTCGATGGAGGCCTTTGTTGTCGAGTTGCTGCAGGCGTGTCCCAACATTAAGTCTGTGTGCTCTTTGACTGACTTGTCTTGGAAAACGGTAGACACGATCATGAAAAAAGCGGTTGAACGTGGTTTGACTAGGAGAGCGCAAGTTCCGATGGAGCACCTGGGGCTTGATGAGAAGAGTATTGAGAAGGGGCACAGTTACGCCAGTATTTTGACTGACGTCAGTGGCTCTAGGGTTCTCAATCTGGTCAGAGGTAGGACACAAGAAGCAGCCCAAGAGTTGCTTGAAACCACCTTGAGTCAAGAGCAAAGGGCCAGCGTTCAGGCAGTAGCCATGGATATGTGGCCTGCTTATATGGGCGCTGTGCGGGAAACGCTGCCAAAGGCCAGCATTGTGCACGACAAGTTCCATGTTGTTAAATATCTTAATGAGTCCGTTGATCAAGTTAGACGGCGAGAGCATAGGGCTATGAGCGCTGCAGGCTTCTCCCCCCTTGTTGGCACCAAGTACAGTTGGATGAGAAACTTTAAGGATAAGAGATCTAGTGAGGCGGTTGAATTCAGAGCCCTGCATCAAATGAATCTGAAGACGAGTCGTGCTTGGACGATCAAAGAGACCTTTGCCCACTTCTGGACTTACCACTCTATAAGTGCTGCCAGTAGCTTCTTTACGGAGTGGTCTAATAACGCGATGCGAAGCAAACTCGAGCCGGTGAAGAAGGTGGTGAAGATGCTGCGTAGACATTTAGATGGTCTTCTGAACTACACCAGGTACCACATCACCAACGCAACTGCTGAAGGTTTCAATAGCGTGATCCAATTGATCAAAACCAACGCAAGAGGATTCAGAAGTTTCGAGAGTTATAGAGCAAGAATTTTGTTTCATTGTGGAAAGCTGGATTTGTGTATCTAGGTAATAATCACAGTGAATTTAACGAAGAACCATTTTTTCAATGATCTTTTTTTGTTTCAGTGCATAGCCTCTTAAAAAGCTGTTGACTTTTAGTACTGAAATGAAATAATGGATTAATATTGATTTGTAATTCTTTGTTACTCGCCTCTAAAAATAGATTTAAATTTATAGACTGGATTTATCAGAATGTGTAAGTTGAAATTTCTTTTGTTATTACTCACTTCATTTTTTTGCCAATGTTCTTTCTCACAGACTTGGCCAGAAAAACCGATTAAGTTAGTTGTACCTTTTGGGCCTGGTGGAACAAATGATTTATTGGCTCGAATTGTTGCGCAAGCATTAGGTGACAAACTTGGTCAATCAGTAGTTGTCGATAACAAGCCTGGGGCAGGAGGATCGATTGGTACTGATTATGTTATTCGGGCTGCACCAGATGGTTATACCCTGATGATTGGCGCTACCAGCACTATAGCCGTGAATGTCAGTGCTTATCCGAATCGAAATTTCGATCCAACAAAAAATCTCACTCCTATTGTTGAGTTAGCTTCCGGTCCATTTGTAGTATTTGTGAATCCAAGTGTAAATGCAACAAATATAAAAGAGCTTATTGACTTAGCAAGGGCAAAGCCAGGGTCTTTAAATTTCAGTTCATCAGGTAAAGGTAGTTCATTGCATTTAAGCGCTGAACTTTTAAAGCTGATGACAAAGGTTGATATGGTTCATGTTCCATACAAAAGTGGTGGTGCTGCGGTGTTGTTCAAGCTGATACAGGACAACAAAGATTCCCGGAAATACCGAACCTCTGACTTTCTCCGGGATGTGATAAGCTGCAATTCTAACTTCCAAGATGGAAATGGGGTATTTGTGCAACGCTTTTACACCATT
>CAIMNS010000180.1 GCA_903842945.1 uncultured Burkholderiales bacterium | reverse complement strand
CTGTGTGGGTCCATCAAAGAAGTCATCAAAGGCCTTAAAATCAGAATGGGCTTGGGCATTCCCAAGGCACGAGCGAGGTGATACCTGCTCTAAAGTGGGCCTTGAGGGATTGATATTTCTTCGAGTATTTCGCTTGAGCTCTGGCTTGGCCAAAGCCTTTTAAAAATACAATCAGGATCAAAGGCTTGGAACAACAGCTTTAGGCTTGAAACAACAGCTTTAGGCTTGCATAGCACCGTTGAATGACAAAGCTGAGACATAAAGAGAATGGTTGATAACGTTCGACATCTCTTTATGTGTAATTCTTAATGATTACACACGCATACAAATTATTTGTGAGCATGCTGGGCTCAATTGAGACCTTTCTATTGGAAATTTCCATATAAAATTGCGTTGTCGCGGGTTTTTTTAAGATTTCCCGAAATAGTTAATTGATTTCCGAATATGATTAGATTTGCTACCCGCAGGATCGTAGGATCCCTTCATTTTTTTAAACAGGATGCCGACTCATGAGTTCAACGCCAGAGCACTCCACCCCGACCATCGTCACTCAACCTACCCTGTCCGACTGGATGTTCATCGCTGCATGTGTCTTGGCGTTGTGCGTGGTGGCATTTTTGGGAAAACTGGCTTACGTAGAAGCCATGAAAACCGAAACCGCTAAACGCAATGGTGAAGCAGTGATGACCTGGATGCAAGAAGCCTCCAATGGACGGTTTGATGCTGATTATGGTGTAGCGGCATGTGCGGGTACTGCGCTCAAGGCCGCAGGTGTTGTCCCACCCAGTGAAAACGTCGTTTCACCACCCAACACATGGGGCGGGTGTATAGATGCTATGTTGATACAAACATCCATGAAAACACTGGACAACCCTTTCCGAGAGGGCAATGCGTTGGATTTTGCGCCGGCTTGCAACACAGAAGACCGCAATTTGGCTGGAAACATTGTGTTGGAGAAAATCACGGCCACACCCCCAGGCTCAGCTGTGCCCACCGTCGTCTCGCCTCTGACTTCAGATGTTGCGATCGATCAAAAAATCTTGGTGCGTCTGTCCGTTTGTGACAAAGGTGCTTATGCGGTCAAAGTGGCCGAGTTTGAATTCTGAGGTGCATGATGGAACAACCACGCAAAGCCATTCAAATTGCTGATCTCGACGCAGCATCTTTATTAGGTGCAGAATTAGAGGCCGACATCTCCCCTGATTTGCCACGCCGCCAATGGCTTTATGCCTGGCTGCTCAATCCCAACATCCCGGGCAACCACCAAAAGTCTTTAGACAATTGGATTGCTATTTTAATCATTGCCAACTTGTTTTCAATGGTCCTTGAGCAAGTACCAGCCATTTTTGAGCCTTATCAAAACTGGTTCCACGCTTTTGACGTGTTCTCTATTGTGGTTTTCGTGATTGAATACGCGACCCGTTTTTACTTGGCCCCAGAAGATGAAGAATTCAAAAACAAAGGTCACCCACGGCTGTCTTACATGGGCAGTCCGTTTGCCATCATTGACTTGCTGGCCATCCTTCCTTTCTTTTTGCAGGCCATCGTGCCAGTTGACCTTCGTGCGTTGCGATTTTTGAGATTGCTCAGGATTTTAAAAATCTTCCGCATCTTGCTTCCAGCATGGAAAGAGTTCAAAGAAGTCAACCTTGAGCGTACTTTCCGCCAAAAAATTCATGCCTTGGTCTTCAACAGCCCCTACGGTGGCAAGTTGAAAGATTTCTTTGACGTCTTCATTGGCGTATGGGTTTTGATCTCTGTCATCGCCGTGGTGCTTGAATCGGTCGCATCTGTCAGCTACCTCATCAACATCGAGTTCGTCATCCTGGACTCTATAGCCGTTGCGGTGTTCACCATTGAATACATGATGCGGATTTATTCTGCGGTTGAAGAGCCCGGGCATCGAAACCCCTTGACAGGGCGCATCAAGCAAATGACCAATCCTTCGACCTTCATCGATTTGTTGGCCATCTTGCCTTTCTTTTTGGAAGTCTTTTTGCACCATGTACTGGACTTGCGCTTTTTG
>CAIMNS010000179.1 GCA_903842945.1 uncultured Burkholderiales bacterium | reverse complement strand
TATGCAGACCAACAAACAGCTGATTTTTCAAAGTCTTCAAACTGCAGACCAAGCCCGAGAGGTGATTGAGTTGATGGGGGATTTGGCGATGAAGTGCGGTATCAAACTGCCCAAGCCGCCGCCTGTCGAGCCCCTGGGTTGTTGCGCCAGGGGTTGTCAAGGCTGTGTTTGGGAGGGCTTTGTCTCCGCTACGCAATATTGGCGAGAGTGTTCCTTGCGTGTCTTGCAGCAGCACGCCAGCGATCTTTTAAGCCACCACCTAGGAGAGGTATAGACCAAGCCGTCCTTGAAAGGACGCGCAAACTTCGCGTGGTTTATGCGCTAGATGAGCTAGATGAGCTGGTCAGCATGCCTTGGTGACGCAACAAAGCTTCAATGTTGGGCTCACGTCCGCGAAAGGCAACAAAGGACGCCATGGCGTCTCTGCTTCCGCCGACCTCCAAGATTTCTTGACGGAATTTTGTGCCCATGGCTTGACTCAACTCGCCTGTCTCGGTCATGGTTTCTTCAAAGGCCGCGTAAGCATCCGAGCTCAACACCTCGGCCCATTTGTAGCTGTAGTAACCTGCTGCATATCCGCCAGCGAAGATGTGGCTGAAACTGTGAGCGGTTCTGCTCCATGGCGGGCTTTGAATCAAAGCAATTTCTTTCTTGACCTCTTGCTGCAAGGCCATGAAATCGACCAAGGCATGGCCCTCTGAGTGAACCAACATGTCAAACAAAGAGAACTCCACTTGTCTGAGTGTTTGCAAGCCACTTTGAAAATTCTTGGCCGCAAGCATTTTGTCAAACAAGGCCTTGGGCATGACTTCACCGCTTTGGTGGTGTGAGCTCATGTGTCTGAGCACGGACCATTCCCAGCAAAAGTTTTCCATGAATTGACTGGGCAACTCGACCGCGTCCCATTCAACACCGCTGATGCCAGAGACATCTTGCTCATTGACTTGCGTGAGCATGTGATGCAGTCCATGTCCAAACTCATGGAACAACGTGATCACGTCGTCATGGGTCAACAAGGCGGCTTGATCGCCTTGCCCTTTAGCAAAGTTGCACACCAAGTAGGCCACAGGAGATTGAAGCTCCCTGTTGTCCGGTCTTAACCAACGGTTTCTCATGCCATCCATCCATGCGCCGCCTCGCTTGCTTTGCCTGGCCGTAGGATCCAAGTAGAACTGGCCTACCAGTTGATGATGGCGTTCTATTTTGTAAAAACTCACATCTTTGTGCCATACGGGTGCGGTGTCAGCGGAGATGACGACGTCAAAGAGCGTTTCAACAATCTTGAAAAGACCGGACAAGACCCGAGGGAAGGGAAAGTAGGCTTTGACTTCCAAATCGCTGAAAGCATAGTGATGCTCCTTGAGCCGCTCGGCAATGAAAGTCCAGTCTGAAGGCGCCGGATCCTCTATGCCTATGGTTTTGGCAAAATCTCGCATGTCTTGGAGATCTTTTTGTGCAAAGGGGCGGGCCTTGGCTGCCAAGTCTCTTAAAAAAGCGATGACCTCGCTTGGCGAGTTGGCCATTTTGGGCTCAAGTGAAAGTGTTGCGAAGTTCGCAAAACCCAACAATTGAGCCTCTTCAAATCGCAGAGCCAAGGTGTCTTTGATGATGGCTGAATTGTCATAGTGAAGGGCATTTTCAGGCGCTTGATCTGATGCTCTGGTTTGGTAGGCTTTATAAAGTATGGCTCTTAAATTTGCATTTTGGGCATACTGCATGATGGGCAAATAGCAAGGCATCTTTAAATTAAAGCGGTAGCCTTCTTGATCATGTCGTTGGGCTTCCTCTCGGGCCTCGTCCTTGACCTCTTGGGGTACGCCATCAAGCTCATGGACTTGTGCCAAGTAAAACCAAGCATCGGTGGCGTCGAGGACGTTTTCGCTGAACTTTTGGCTGAGCGCTGCTTGTTGTTCTTGAATGTCGGTAAAACGAATTTTTTTCTCACCGGTGAGCTTGGCGCCACTCAAGATAAAGTTTCTAAGGGCATTGTTCAGTGCTTTTTTTTGTTCTGCGTTCAGAGCAGATTGATCGATGTGCTCGTATTTGGAAAATAATTTTTCGTTGGCGCCCAAGCTGCTCCAAAACTCAGTGACTTTGGGAAGCATGAGGTTATACGCCTCGCGTTGAGCGGGGTTGTCGGCGACGGCATTGAGGTGTGAAATGACGCCCCATGCTCTGCTGAGTTTTTCAACCTGTACATCAAGCACTTGCGTCATTTGTCCCCAATCGGATGGAAATGCGTCCTCGGTGACCCGGTCCAGTGCGGTTTGTGCCTGAATGAGCAAATGGGAGATGCTCGGCTCAATATCGGTGACTTTGAGTTCATCAAATTTGGGCAGGTCAGAGAAGTCAAGCAGCGCGGTGTTGGGCTGTGAAGCAGGTGTAAGCGTTGGAGTTGACATGGATGGGTGTGATCAGCAAAATGGATGTTCAATTATCCATCATGAAAAGAGATTTTAAAGACCGTGTAGGTATTTTTCAATTCGCTTTTAAGGGTTGACGAACAAGGCCTTTGATCTTTTGAGTTTTAGCAGTTGGTATCAAAAAAAGCTAGATAGGACATTCGCGTGAAGATCGTTGCCGTATCTATTGGGAAAGTGGCGCCCTTGAACAATGCATCGTTTCCTAATACAAAGCGCTTGTATTCTGGGATCGATAAGCAGCCCATCAGTTCTCCATTGGAGACCAAACGTGTTTTCGTAGATGTCTTAGGCGTTCAAGGCGATGAGCGATTTGAGAGGTCATTGCACGGCGGTGTTGATCAGGCCTTGTATGCCTATCCCATGGAGCACTATGATTTTTGGCAACAGTTGATGTTGAGTTACAAAAAAATTCAACCAACGCTTTCATATGGTGTTTTTGGGGAAAATTTAACCGTCAAGGGATTCGATGAAAGTCAAGTTTTTATTGGGGATCGCTGGTTGATTGGGTCTGTAGAGTTGGAAGTCACAAAACTCAGAGAGCCTTGTTTTAAGCTCAACATCAAACTCAACTACACGAATGCATCCAAGGCCATGCTTCAGTCAGGCAAATCGGGCTGGTATTTGAAAGTGCATCGCAGTGGCTTTATTCAGTCGGGGGATTTGGTTGAAGTCATCAAGGGCAATGCCAACATCAGTATTCAAGAGCAAAACCGCCTTCTTTATCAAGCAAGCAATCCTACCCAAGATTTATTTGAGTGAGCGTCAAATCAGCTCGAAGACCACAGTCTGAGTGCCTGGCCAAAGGATTTTTTTATCCATCTCTTCAAGTCGCTCTTTGCCTTGTGTGATAGTGAGAAAAGGATGGACTGCCAGAAAGTTACCAATCGGATGCGGTCAATTGATCAATCACAAGAAAATGACTTGGTGTAAATTTTCCCTGAAGCCATCATGGCTCCAACCGGATGTTGGCGTCTTTAACGATTTGACGCCATTGGGTTTGTTCTTCACGAACGAAGGTCTGCACTTTGGCCAAATTGCCGCCCATGGGTGCGCTTCCTTCAAGCTTGAGTTGCTCAATGAATGGGGTTTGAGCTAGGGCGCGTTCGATGCTTGAATTTAATTTCTGCAATATATCTAAAGGCGTAGAACTCGGAGCGACAAGCACTTTCCAATCCACGGCTTGGAATTTGGGGTAAGCTGATTCAGCGATGCTTGCGATCTCAGGCAGCACACCCATTCGTTGGGAAGAGGTCACAGCCAAAGCGCGAAGCTTCTCGGATCTGATCATCCCTAAAACGGCCTGGGGTGTTGCAAACATCAGCTCAGTTTGACCGCCAAGCAAATCGGTGATGGCGGGTGCAGCCCCTTTGTAGGGGATGTGCAAAAAATGAAAGTCGGCTCTTTTGGAGAGCAATTCTCCTGCGAGGTGGCCTACCGTTCCAGTGCCAGCAGAAGCAAGTTTTAACTCTGTGGCATTGTTTTTTGCCGCCTTCAACAGGTCTGTTAAATTTTTGAAAGGAGAGTCTGCTTTGACCACCAAGATGGTGGGTTGCTCTGCAATGAGGGCAATGGGGGTGAGATCTTTTTGCGCATCAAAGGGCATCTTGCTCATGGCTGCAGGGTTGATGGCCAAGTTGGATGTTTGCCCCATGCCCAAGGTATAGCCGTCGGCTTTGGCCTTGGCTGTGATCTCCAGTCCAATATTGCCACCTCCGCCAGGCTTGTTGTCAATGATGAAAGACCACTTTTGCTCTGCACTGATGCGCTCAACCAACTGTCTGGTGACTGCATCCGTACCGCCACCAGGCGTATAAGGCACGATGATTCGAATGGGTTTGTCTGGCCAATTGAATGTCTGGGCTTGAGCTCGGATGCTGTCCAAGCCACAAAGGAGCTGAACAAAGAGTGTGAAGATACATTTTTTTGACATGGCCTTCAGTTGTTTGATGGTGTGTGGGGCTGGGTGAGTGAATCGATGTCGCTGTCTTTGTAGCCCAATGCTTTTAAGATTTCATGACCATGCTCCCCAAGTTGGGGTGGAGACAGACGGATATGCAGTCTTTGACCATTCATGACGAGAGGCAACAAGACCGCTTTGGTGATCTTACCGCTGGGCAGTTCAAGGTCTTCTAGGCCGCCACTTGCGTTCAAATGCGGATCTTCAAACAAGTCCTCTGGTTGGGTGATGGGTGCAAAGGGCAAACCATGCTTTTCAAAAAGGACAGAGAGTTCCTTTGCACTGAATTTGCGCAGGCGATCTCTCAAGATGGGCATCATCCACTCGCGTTGTGTGACGCGTTGGTTGTTGGTTTTGAGGCGCTCATCAAGAAAGAGGTCTTGGAAAGCGAAGGCTTGACAAAAAATCTCCCATGCCGTGTCGGTCACCACCGCCAAGAAGATCTGTTCATCATCGCTGACTTTGAAAATATCGTAGATGCCCCATGCTGAAATTCTGGCGGGCATGGGGGCGGCGGCTTGTCCGGTCACTGCAAACTGCATCATGTGCTGCGCCACCAACAACACATTGTTTTCAAACAAAGCGCTTTGAATTTCTTGTCCCAATCCTGTGACGTGTCGTTGCGCCAAAGCGGCCATCACGCCAATGGCGCCAAACATCCCGCCCATGATGTCGTTGACGCTCGAGCCTGCACGCAAGGGGTCTCCAGGTCGACCCGTCATGTAGGCCAGGCCGCCCATCATTTGAACCACTTCGTCAAGAGCGGTTCTGTTTTCGTAGGGGCCAGGTAAAAATCCTTTGTGACTCGCATAGATCAGTCGTGGATTCAAAACCTTGAGGGTTTCATAATCAAGTCCTAACTTTTTCATGGTGCCGGATTTGAAGTTTTCGATCACCACGTCTGCACTTTGAATCAATTCAAGAGCCGCCTCAAGTCCGTTGGTGCTTTGTAAATCCAGCGCGATGCTTTTTTTATTGCGATTGAACATCGGGAAAAAACCAGACCCTGAACCTTTCAGTTGTCGGGTCGAGTCTCCTTGTCGGCCATGTCCGATGTCCTCGACTTTGATCACCTCAGCCCCCAAGTCAGCCAAGAGCATCCCGCAAGTCGGACCCATGACCATGTGCGTGAATTCAATGACTCGAACGCCCTGGTAGGGTAAAGGGGGAGAGGTAAGTGTCATGGGGCCGGTCAAAGGGATCTGAGGCTTGGGTTTTGAGTTGCTTGAAACAGAACATTCAAAGTGTATCAGGTCAACTCACTGGGTTTTCATTGAAGCTGCCAAGGGCTGGAACCATGGAGCTCAAGTGTTCAAGCGGGCTTACATTTCTTTACGAAGCTTCAACGTTTAAGAAACCATTACAAGCGACAATGATGACATGATTGAATCCATCATCTTGCTCACTTCAGAACCTTTGTCCAAACAATTGGTGGAGATTTACAAGGCGATCAATCCTTCAATCGCCTCTTCTACCGTCTACAACTCTGCCCAGTTGGCTCTCCTGCCCAAAGATCTTTTGCAACGCTCAAGGCTCATTTCGTTTGTCAGCACGGTGATTGTGCCTAAAGAAATTCTGCCCTTGATCAAGTACGGAGCCTACAACTTTCACCCCGCTCCTCCCTCTCGTCCTGGTTGGGGTGCCATCAATTTTTCGATTCTCCAAGGAGACGCATATTTTGGTGTGACTCTCCACAAAATGATGGAGTACGTGGATGTGGGCCCCATCATTGATCTCAATATATTTCCTATCCCCAAAGGGTCTGATGTCACCGCTTTGTCAGTGATCATGCATGACAGTTTGAGCAACTTGGTTCACAAAACGGCCAAACAATTGATTGAAAACACCGGTGAATTGGATGAAATGCCCTTTGCCTGGGGAAATAAAAAATACGCCAAAAAGGATTATCTGGTGGCCACCCTATTGGATGCCCATGCTAGCAAAGAAGAGGTAGATTTGAAGGTGAGAGCGTTTGGTCATCACGACAATGTGGCTGAGCTGCGGGTGATCAAAGACGGTGAGTTGTATTTTTTGACATCTCCTCAAATGGACCAACAAGGCGCAAAAGGCTCTGGATCAAGCTCACACCAATGGACGTTTCACGGACACCAATTTCAGACAAGACAACGTGACAGCATCACGTCCTAAGAGGGTCTTGAAATTGCACCAGCAATTGCAAGTCTTATCAAATGCAAAGGACTTGAGACGATGAGTTGATTTTCAATTCAATTGCTCGGCGGCCAAGACGGTGTTGTGCAACAGCATGGTGATCGTCATCGGGCCCACGCCTCCAGGAACGGGGGTGATGTAAGAGGACACTTCGCTCACGCCTGCGAAGTCCACGTCGCCACAGAGTTTTCCAAGCTCGTCACGGTTCATCCCCACATCAAGAACGACTGCCCCAGGCTTGACCATGTCCTTGGTGAGCACATTTCTGATGCCAACGGCCGCAACAATCAAGTCGGCCTGCCTGGTGAGGTCGGCCAAGTTTTTCGTGTGGCTGTGACAAATCGTCACCGTGGCATTTTTTTGTAACAGCATCATGGCCATGGGTTTGCCCACGATGTTGCTTCTGCCAATGACCACGGCGTGCTTGCCTTTTAAGTCGTAGTGGATGCTTTCAAGCATTTTCATGCAGCCATAAGGCGTGCAAGGCCAAAACCCTTTGGTGCCTGTCATGAGTGCTCCTGCGCTGCTGATGTGAAACCCATCTACATCTTTGCTGGGCGAGATGGCCTCAATGACCCTTTGAGCATCGATGTGCGCCGGTAAGGGCAACTGCACCAAGATGCCATGAATTTTTGGATCCTCGTTCAAGGCTTTGATGTTGAGGAGCAACTCTGTTTCACTCAGCGTGTCTGGGTATTTCTCCAAGAGTGAGTGAATACCCACTTGCTCGCAAGCTGCCACTTTGTTGCGAACATACACTTGGCTGGCGGGGTGGTCTCCAAGCAAGATGACCGCCAATCCTGGCGTTTGACCGCGTTCGGTGAGGGATTGGATTCTGGCTTGAAGGGTTTGTCTAAGGGTTTTGGACAGTTCAACGCCGTTGATGAGTTGGGAGGTCATGGTGAGATCTCGAGTGGCAAAGGGTAGGAGGTCGGAGGCTGTTGCTGGGTGGGCCCCAAGCTGCTGGGTTTTCATGAGTTGAGAGCTGTCAAGGCCCAAGGGAATTTCATGTCCCCAGTCCGTTTTTAGGACAGGCCGTGAAGTCCCCTAGAGCTTTAGGCCAGGGGCTTGGGTGCCCATGGCGTCATCACAGGCCCCATCAAGTCAAGAGAATCAAGCCGTTTTGTTGGGATTGGGTCCAAGGGCAATTTTGAGCAAGTCGGCCACGGTGTTGGCGTTGAGCTTTTCCATGATGTTGGCGCGATGGGCTTCAACCGTCTTGATGCTGATGCCCAAGTCGTCAGCGATTTGTTTGTTCAGTCGCCCGGCCACAATTCTCTCCAAGACTTGTGCCTCACGAGAGGTCAACTTTGACATCAAAGCATCTCTGGACGCTGCGTTTTGGTGGTCCGCAAAAGACAATTTTGCCTTTTCAAGCATTTGTTCCACCAAGGGGACGAGTTCGTCTTCTTTGAAGGGCTTTTGAATAAAATCCATGGCACCTTTTTTCATGGTGTCGACGGCCATGGGCACATCGCCGTGGCCCGTGATAAAGACCACGGGAAGAGGAGAATTTTTCTCGATCAGTTTGTCTTGAAGTTCCAAGCCACTCATGCCCGCCATGCGGATGTCAACGATCAGGCAGGCAACTTCCTTGGGGTCGTATCGATTCAAAAAGGTTTCTGCCGAGTCAAAACACCGAACTCGGTAATCCTTGCCTTCTAAAAGCCATTGCAAGGAGTCCCTGACGGCCTCATCATCATCAACGACGTAAACGGTGCCTTTTTTTGGAATCAAACTCATGTGTTGCCTCGATCGCTAAAATTAGAATACTTACAAGTTCTATAGTGTAACGCCTCAAGGGGCGGTCACTTCTTCATGAGCCGGCAACCAAAATGAAAACCGGCACCCCTTGATTTCCTCTCCATTGTAGAGGTTCTCAGCCTGCATTCTTCCTTGGTGAGACTCCACAATACTGCGGCATAAATTGAGACCCATGCCCATGCCCTCGGTCTTGGTGGAGAAAAAGGCTTCGTACAGGCGCTCCAAAACCACCGGGGCCAGTCCTTTGCCCGTGTCGGTGACGGAGAATTCAACGGTGGGCTGGCCATTGATCGTTTGAGGCAGCACTTTGAGGTCAACCTGCCTGTAATTGACCTCTCTTTTGCCCAAATCAATCGATTCGGCGGCATTTTTGAGTAAATTGACCAACACTTGTTCAATCAAGATGGGGTCGACCATCAAGGGGGGAAGTTGAGCGGAGATGTAGTGGCTCAGGCGAACTTTGCGTCGTTTGTACTCAATTTCTGCCAATTCGACGGCTTCCATGACAATCATGCCAATGTTGGCCAAGTTGCGATTGGGTTCACTGCGTTTGACGAAACTTCGAATGCGTTGGATGATTTGCCCCGCTCGTTGAGCTTGGTGGGCCGTCTTCTCCAGTGCTGTGAGCAAGTCTTCTTCTCGGAGTTGCTTGGTTTTGATGCGCGTCAGCAAGCCCGTGCAATAGTTGTTGATGGCGGTGAGGGGTTGATTGAGTTCATGGGCGACACTGGAGGCCATTTCTCCCATGGTGATTAAACGCGATATGGACTGAGCCCTTTCGGCTTGAATGGCGGACTGTTCCTCGGCATTTCTTCTGGGTGTGATGTCGGTGGCAATGATCATTTGTGCCAAGCGACCATCCACCCAGTTCAAGTACCTGGAGCGAACTTCAAGCCACTTGGACAAGCTTGGAACGAAAACCTCGGCGTTCTCTGAAAGCGTGCGCTCTAAGTTTTGTGAAGGCAAGCCAGCCAAGTCGTCGGCATCTTGAGACAAGGTGTTGGAGCCTTGCAGGGACTCAAAGGCTTGTTCAATCATTTGCAAGTGCCCATCGCTTTTGATGCCAAACCATTGACGGTACAACTTGTTGGTGAACAAAATTTCGTTCGATCCAATGGGCGTGACCGACACCGAGGCATCCAAGGCTTCAAGCACCGTGGTGAAGCGTTCGTAGGAGGTGGACAACTGTTGTCGAATTCGGTTGGGCTCGGTGATGTCGGTCATGGAGGTCATCCAGCCCGATTGAAGTCCTTTGGCGTCGACCAATGGAGAGACATAAAGTCGAGCGTCAAAGATGGCGCCATCTTTTTTCTTGACCCTCACTTGAAGTCCCGTTTGTGAGGTTTGGCCACTGAGTTCTTCAGCCAGTTTGACCGACAACAGTTCTCGATCCGCATCGGGCCAATAGGGAAAGGGTGGGTACTGTCCAACGAGTTCTGATTCAGACCAACCCGTCATTTGACAAAAGGCGGTGTTCACATAGGTGATGCAGCCTTGCATGTCCATGGCGCGCATGCCCGTCAGAATGGAGTTTTCCATGGCCCGGCGAAAATTGGTTTCAGCCACCAAGGCTCTTTGTGCTTGGAGGCGGCGTCGGGTGTGCCTCCAAGTGCCGATCAGCATCCAAGCGGTCAGTAAACTCATCATGGTCACCAACCAAAAAAGACCATTTCCAATGACCCCCTGTGAGGTTCGATAAGCTTGAGCTTTCAAGACCAGGCCACTTCCCATTGGAGCAATCGGGACGGCATATTCATAAACCGGTTTGACAAAGGGCGCAAGGTAAGCCGCACGGCTGCGTGATTGGATCACATTGCCAGCGAGAACATGTGTTTTGCCAAACCAAATCGAGACGGCGTGGCGAGTGAGTATGTCTTGGGGGACCACAAACCGCAAAAGACCAGAAATCTTGTAGTCAATTAAAAAGGCGCCTTGAAAATAGCCCTTTTTGATGTAAGGCACGAACAATTGCAAAGGGGTCTCATTCGTCAAGTGCGAGGCGCCGTCCTTGATCATCAGAGGTGCATAGGCCAACGTCTTTTGTGATTTGACCCAATCAAAGGTTGCAGCCAAGGTGGGCGAGGAGAGCAAATTGCCCACCAGATAGGTTTGTTTGTTTTGTATGCCTGTGGCCGTGAACGAATACTGAATGTTCTTTTTATTGTCAAGCCAACTGATCGATGAAATCTCAGGATATTGGTTGAGCATGGCCCCGGCTTCACGGATGAAGTCCACCTCTTGGATGTCTTGAGTGGCCAAGTCTCTGGACAGTCGCATGATTTGTTCTTGACGCTCAAGCAAGCGAACCCTCATGCGCTCTTGCACGTACTCCACATCGCGGCGTACGGTCTCCTCTTCACGCAAAATTTCTTCGTATCTCAAGTACCCAAAGGCCGCCGCCACAGCGATAAAAAAGAAAATGACCGCTGTCAAAGGGGCGATGAGGGCGAAGGTATCTTGTTTCGTGGGGCTTTGACTGCGCCACCACCCGCTCCATTGACGGGCGACTTTTTTAAGTGGGGTCTTTGCGACCATCGAGACGGCTTGGATGCTCATGCCTTCGAGTTTAGAAGAACATTCCTTCTAAAACTTTACGAGGTTTGAATTTCTTAATGAATTTCACAATATGAAAAGATCAATCATATCTTGAAATAGATAAAAAACTGTGAGATACTCCGAAAAAAGACACAATACGTCTATAACCAAGGAGACAACCATGTCCGCTCAACCCAGCGATTCTCACACCTTTGCCATCAACGATTCTGACTCGCAAGAAACCAGGGAGTGGCTTGATGCGTTAAAGGCTGTCATTGAAAATGAAGGGCCACAAAGAGCGCACTATTTGTTGGAGCAGCTTCTTGAGCAAGCCCGCGAAAGCAGCATCGACATGCCGTTTTCTGCGAACACGGGGTACGTCAACACCATCGATGTCGACGAAGAAGAGGTTTGCCCTGGGAACATTGAGATCGAAGAGCGACTGCGCGCTTACATGCGTTGGAACGCCATGGCCATGGTTGTCAAGGCGAACCGCCACAACCCTGAAGATGGAGGAGATCTGGGCGGGCACATAGGCTCCTTTGCCTCTCTTGCACATTTGTTTGGTGCAGGTTTCAATCACTTTTGGCACGCCGAGACGGAAAACCACGGAGGAGACCTTTTGTACATCCAAGGTCACGTCTCCCCCGGTGTTTATGCCCGCGCCTACTTGGAAGGGAGATTGACAGAGGAGCAACTTTTAAATTTCAGACAAGAGGTCAAGGGCGCTGGTTTATCAAGCTACCCACACCCTAAGTTGATGCCAGAGTTTTGGCAGTTTCCAACGGTCTCCATGGGACTAGGTCCCTTGATGGCCATCTACCAAGCGCGTTTTTTGAAATACTTGCACGCCAGAGGCATCGCCAACACAGAGAACAGGAAAGTTTGGGTTTTCTGTGGAGACGGCGAGATGGATGAAGTGGAATCCTTGGGTGCCATAGGTCTGGCTGCGCGTGAAAATTTAGACAATTTGGTGTTCGTGATCAACTGTAATTTACAGCGTTTGGATGGACCTGTTCGCGGTAACAGCAAAATCATTCAAGAGCTTGAAAGTGAATTCAGGGGCAGTGGTTGGAACGTGATCAAACTCATTTGGGGTTCCAACTGGGACGGCCTCCTTGCCAAGGACAAAGATGGCGCCTTAAGGCGCATCATGATGGAGACCCTGGATGGGGACTATCAAGCGTTCAAAGCCAACGATGGTGCCTATGTCAGAAAGCATTTCTTTGGCCGAGATCCCAAGACCCTAGAGATGGTCGCCAAAATGAGCGATGACGAAATTTGGAACCTTCGCCGCGGTGGGCATGACCCACAAAAGGTCTATGCCGCCTATGCCAAAGCCATGAAGCACACGGGCCAGCCTAGCGTCTTGTTGATCAAAACCGTGAAAGGTTTTGGCATGGGCAAAATCGGTGAGGGCAAGAACACCGTTCATCAAACCAAGAAGCTCAACGACGAAGATATCAAAGCTTTTAGGGACCGCTTCAACATCCCAATTTCTGACAGCGATCTACCTAACTTGCCGTTTTACAAACCGGCTGACGACACCCCTGAGATGCAGTATTTGCATCAAAGAAGAAAAGCGCTTGGTGGCTATTTGCCCAAGCGTCGACGGGTCAGTGAAGAAAAGTTTGTCGTGCCCACTTTGGACACGTTCAAGGCCATTTTGGATGCGACCGCTGAAGGGCGAGAGATTTCCACCACACAAGCCTATGTCCGTTTCTTGACGCAACTCTTGAGAGACCCCGCACTCGGCCCTCGTGTGGTACCCATTTTGGTGGATGAGGCAAGGACCTTTGGCATGGAGGGGCTCTTTAGGCAAGTGGGCATTTACAACCCTGCCGGCCAACAATACACCCCCGTCGACAAAGACCAAGTCATGTACTACAAAGAGGACAAGGCGGGTCAAATTTTACAAGAGGGCATCAACGAGGCGGGGGGCATGAGCAGTTGGATTGCAGCGGCCACCTCGTACTCGACCAACAACCGAATCATGATACCGTTTTACGTGTACTACTCCATGTTCGGTTTCCAGCGCATTGGCGATTTGGCCTGGGCAGCAGGAGACATGCAAGCGCGTGGTTTTTTGTTGGGTGGCACCTCTGGGCGAACCACCTTGAATGGCGAAGGATTGCAACACGAGGATGGGCACAGCCATATCCTGGCCAGCACCATTCCCAACTGCATCAGCTACGACCCCACCTTTGCCCATGAAGTGGCGGTGATCATGCACAACGGTTTGAAGCGGATGGTTGAAAACCAAGAGAATGTGTTTTACTACATCACGCTTTTGAATGAAAACTATGCCATGCCTGGTCTGAAGCTTGGCACTGAGGAAGAAATCATCAAAGGCATGTATTTGCTTCAAGAGGCCGAAGGCCCTAAGAAAGCACCCAGGGTCAACCTTTTAGGTTCAGGCACCATTTTGAGAGAGTCGATGGCTGCGAGAGAGTTGCTCTTGAAAGATTTTGGCGTGGCGGCCCATGTATGGAGTTGCCCAAGTTTCAATGAATTGGCCAGAGACGGCCAAGCGTGTGAGCGCTGGAATTTGCTCCACCCCAGTCAAAAGCCCAAACTCTCCTTTGTGGCTGAACAACTGAGCAAGCACGCGGGCTCGGTGGTTGCTTCGACCGATTACATGAAGTCTTACGCCGATCAAATCCGCGCCTTCATCCCCAAAGACAGAAGCTACAAGGTGCTAGGGACCGATGGTTTTGGTCGAAGTGATTTCAGGAGTCGACTCAGAGAACACTTTGAGGTCAACCGTCACTACATCGTTGTGGCGGCCCTAAAAGCCCTCAGCGAAGATGGACTGCTGCCCGTTGAAAAGGTGACTCAAGCGATTGAAAAATATCAGATCGACACCCAAAAAGTTAATCCCTTGTTGGCTTAAGGCATAGGAGACCTTATATGAGCACCTTAGACATAAAAGTACCAGACATTGGGGATTTTGATGCCGTCACCGTCATCGAGTTGATGGTCAACGTGGGTGACCACGTTAAAGTGGATCAGTCTTTGATCACGGTCGAGTCCGACAAGGCCTCCATGGAGATTCCATCCTCTCACGAAGGTGTGATCACCGAGATCAAGGTCAAATTGGGCGACAAGATCCGTGAAGGCTCCGTCATCGCTTGCGTGAAGAGCGAAGGTGCAGCAGTTGCTGTACCAGCCGCCTCAGCCACCTCAGCCGCTTCAGCGCCCGTTGTTCACGCTCCAACCCCTGTTGCACCTCAGGCTGCAGCTTCATCGCCCACGGCCGTGGCGCCAGCCACTGAGCAAGCGGTGCTTGTGCCAGATATTGGCGACTTCAAGGACGTTGCGGTGATTGAGTTGATGGTCAAAGTGGGTGACACCGTGATGGCGGATCAGTCTTTGATCACCGTCGAGTCAGACAAGGCCTCCATGGAGATTCCTTCGTCTCATGCAGGTGTTGTCAAAAGTTTGAACATCAAAGTGGGTGACAAAATCAACCAAGGGGATGTGTTGGCCATGTTGCTCACGGCGGGCTTTGGCGCATCGAAAGCATCCATGCCTAGTGCTGTTGCCCCAACCCAGACCTCAAGCTCAGCTTCAACCCCAGCCCCAGCCCCAGCCCTTGCAAACTCTGCTGTGCAGGTCCCAAGCACCTCTGTTGGGACCTTGGGCCTTGCGAATGCGCACCATCCAAGCGACGCCACGTCATTGGCCAAAGTGCCTCACGCGTCTCCCTCGATCCGAAAGCTTGCGCGAGAACTGGGCGTTCCCTTGGCTGAGGTCCAGGGAAGTGGCAACAAGGGCCGAATCACCACCGAGGAC